>CAKZNC010000072.1 GCA_937129385.1 uncultured Bacteroidota bacterium | reverse complement strand
CCTTTCAGGAGCGCCGCTAAGGTACGATGACAGCAATGCAAGTCGTCACCTGGACATTGTAGCGGTAAGTATGATCTGCTCAAAAGAAAAGGGAGAAAATGTGGGTAGGCTTTGCAGGAAAGCGATTGAAGCAAAGAATAACCATCCTGAAGCAGAACTTATCCTTTTTGGTGAGTCTGTACTGGGATGGTATATTGACGATGAGCAACCGGAGCCATACCAACGATCCATTGCCGAAACCATTCCGGGGCCCGCAACAGACAGCATTGCAAAAATCGCGAAATCACTTGAATGCCATATTGGATTTGGTTTAACGGAAACGAACAATGGCAAGCTTTATAATTCTTTTGTCTTGATTGATTCCGATGGTGAAATTGTGGCAACGCACAGGAAAGTGAATCTTGCTCCTGAAGATATTATGGGAGGAATAACACCGGCCGCTGAGCATGATTCCAGTATAACGATGGTTCAGATGAACGAGATCAATGTGGGGCTGATAATATGTGCCGACGCTAATGGGGTATGGCTAACAAGGGAACTTGTAAACCGGGAGGTCGAGGTAATTCTGCATCCCATGGCATCTGAAGTGCCCATGTTCAGGATAGATGCCGGTAGTAGACAATTCAATGCCTGGGAGGTGTTTGCAAATCGCTATGGCAAAGAGTTGGATAGGGATTACAGCGGTACAACATTCATTGCCGATCCGGCAGGCAGCATACGCATTGGCGATAGTGGGAGAGAGGGATTCTATTTTTATACGATTGGAGTGAATTAGTCATGAAAGAATTTGATATACAACGCAGTACCGGCGCTGAAATATGTGGCTTAACAGGCGCCGAAATATATGGCATAACCGACACTGATTTGAAGTGCATAACCGACGCTGATATGAATTGCGTACATACTATGAATCTTTGTCAAAGATTGTGTTTATATGTTTTAATAATGGGTCCGCTATTCGGATGCCAGACTGAAATTTTTGCGCAGCAAACTATACCCTTCCAATCAGAATGGTATATCGGAACAAATCCTGTGGCCATCCCATTGGGCTTTAGCATAAAGCCTGAATCGAAACGTTTTTTACCCATTGTTGCAGGGAACGAGTATGGGACAAATCTTGTGGGGACCTACTTTTTAAGCCCCAATCAGAGTATTGAAGGCAGACTTTCTCTTTCAAATGTTCACCAGCTGGCATTTGTAGGACAATTTCATTTGGGGAGCAATTATTTTTTCCGGAAACATAAAAATTCCAGGGGTAAAAAGGGCTGGTACCTGGGCGCTTATGCGAAGTACTGGGATTATTATAATCGAGTTACACTCATTCACTTTCACAATATCAGTCCATACCTCAGTTTGGGGTACGTGGCGACGAAACATCGATTTCTTTTCGATTTCAGGCTCAACCAAACCCTGGCAGTCTATTCGTGGTCGAGCCTTGATCAAACGCGCGCCAATGCAGACTGGATGCTTTCACCCTGGCCCGAATTTATTCCTGTATTGCCCACGCTTACATTCACGGTGTCATTCAGGATTTGAAAGGAAAAATCCAGGATGGCATTTAATTAATCAAAGACAAAACAAGATGAAAAAAAATCTTCATATGAAAATAATCTTATTTTCAATAGGTACAAGAGGAGATGTTGAACCGTTTATGGCAATTGCCCAATTGCTAAAAGAACGGAACTGCGATGTAATCTGTGTTTTTCCGGAACAATACCGGAAAATTGTTGAAGGTATGGGTATTTCTTTTAAAGGATTCAGTAAGGAAATCCTCGAGTTAATGAATGGTAAGGACATGAAAATGATTTTCGGCAATCAAGGTTCAGTCCTTAAACGAATTAGGATCCTTATACAAATGGCTGGAGTTAGTTTAAAACTATCAAAGGACAGCGTGGCTCTGCAACATAAAATTCAAACAGAGGAAAATCCTTATAGGATTCTATACCATCCAAAATGCAATTACAGTATTGTATGGGGAATTGGCAACCCCGGGAAAGCAATACTGGTAAATCCAACACTTGATCCGCTAACTGACTTGAGAAGTTTTCGTGGAAGTTTTCTTAATGAAGTAATCAGGTGGATTGTAAGTATAATGAAAGCAATGATGCTTAAGTTAGTTTCAAAGCGATTTAAAAATGATTTCAGTGGGAAGAAAATTACGGTTTCATCAATTAAGCGCGCAATGCTCGAAAACGGAAAAACTTTTTATACGATCTCTCCTTCATTATTTCCAAAGCCAGCCAGTTGGCCGCATAATACAAGTTTTGTGGGCTATTATGAAAGAGACCCAAATATGGAATGGCAGCCCGATGAACAATTACTGCTTTTCATTCAAAAACATAAAAAAATAATCTTTGTGACATTCGGCAGCATGTCCAATTCAAATCCCAAAGAGAAAACACGAAGCATTGTTGAAGTATTGAAGAGGAATAATATTCCGGCCATAATAAATATATCATGGGGTGGACTTGAAAAGATGGATGAAACTCCCGAGAATGTTTTTTTTACAAATGACTTGCCATATTCGTGGATACTTCCTAAAATATATGCAGTGGTTCATCACGGTGGTTGTGGGACTTCCCATGCCGCCATTAAAAATGCCTGCCCAAGCTTAATTATTCCTCATGTTCTGGATCAATTCTTCTGGGAAAAGAGAATATCAAAATTGCAGCTTGGTCCTAAAGGATTAGCAATACGTAAATTCAATGAAAAAGATTTTGAAATCAAATTATTAGATCTGTATTACAATAAAGATTTCAAGAAAAACGCCTTAATGATAAGAGAAAGAATGAAATCAGAAAGTGATAGAAATAAACTATATGAGATGATTATCAAGTAAAAACACTGATTAAGATAAATGATATGAGAAAAGCGATGCATAATAATGGTAAAGGATTGCTCGCGTATTTTATAGTACTAACTATTTTATGCGCCTCATTTATTATTGGAGCCAGAGCCTTAGGAGAAAATGGAATGTATTTGGCTCAAGGATATATGATTACTCCCGCCCTGGCAGCCATTATTGCAAGATTTTTCTTTTATAAAAAGAAATTTACAGATACAAAATTTAAAATGGGTAAAGCCAAAGACTATTTTAAATATTGGGCTTACGGACTATTGATTGTGATAGGATCCTATCCTTCGCACATATTATAATCAATAATGCGAGTGCTGCATTGTCTTATTTTATAATAATCCAAAATCAATTTTTAGCAAATCTTGGCTTAACTATTACCATGACATTTGTGTTGTTTTTTGGGGCTGGAAAATACTTTTTTAGACAAATGAAATTATGAAATCCTTGATTTTTATTGGCATACAAAACGAATTGACAAGAAAGAATAATTTGTACACGGAAAAACTTTTCTTTGATTCAATTAATTCAGCAATAAAAGATTACTGTGAATCAGATTCGAATAATATATTTGTTCAGCAAAATAATAATCAACTTTAATTCGGCTCATCGAAATGGCTAATTGAGGAAAGGATTTAAAACTTAGTTGCTAAAAAATGGGCACACCATCTGGAAGAGGGATGTAGAAACTATAATATCGGAGACAGAAAATGAATTCATATACTTTAAAGAAAAATAATAGAATCTAATTTATGGACCACATCGTATATCTTGATTATAAAGCGAAAGAACTTGAGAATATAATAAACGGACAGAAAAACATGATTATTCGAGGTGCCATGGGACGAAAATTGCCTTATGGACGGGTAAATGAATCAGATATTCTGTTTTTCATCCATCATCGAACGATTCGGGAATTGAACTGCACCACGCGACTGAAGCACCTCAAATGCAGTCTAAATAGTTAAAAACGTAATTAACAACATAATCAGGGAACTGTTTTCTTTGCGCCGGCTATCACGTGATCATAGCGGGAGATTTTCAGCAGCAATTATTTCCTGACTGTTTGGGAGGACATTTGGCCGACCCATAGGAGCAATACACGCAGCAATCTCCCTTTTTGGGTTTCAGCATTGTCTTGCATTCCGGACATTCGTAGAAAAAGGTGCAGGCATCCTCCGGCATGGTCTCTTCCTGCGAGTGCGCACACTCGGGACAGGTGATGATTGATTTGAGCTGAATGATCTTCATCACGGTTTCAAAAAAGTTTTCCCGTTCCATCCCAGCATATGGCGCTCGGTGCTGGTGAATTCAATATAGACCCTGTTTTTGGGAATGGACAGCTGATTTTCAAAAAACGAACAGATCTTTTCCGAGAATTCCGTTGTCCGGTCCTCGGGCAGACCAATACTTTTTAATTCAGCATAAACACACGGTGCATCATCGTTTGCAAACAGCATATCCGCCTCTTCGAGGATGATCATGATATAATCGACCGGTTTCTGCAACAGGTCAGCAATCATCTCCGAGGCTTCCTGCCTGAATGATTTTTGATCCGCTATCTCCTCGTTGGTTTGAATCTTCAGTATCGGCATGAGATGGTTGTTTTTATTTAATGGATATTTCTCCGTACCTGCAGTCAAATTTAGCGATAATTCCGGGTTTCCCTTCATTTCGTGCCGCAGTTCCGGATTTGTGTGGAAAGATGTCGGGACCTGGGTTTTACTCCTGTCTCCTGCGGAATTGCCCGGTATATTCCACATAGTGCCCTTTCGTCCACAACCACTCGAATTCCTGCTGCAGGCTGCTGTTCATGTACCTGGAGGAGCTCCGGATCAACCCCCCGCTGCTCAACAAAATATGAAAGCGGGTCTCATAATGCGTACCAGGGTTATGGACAAGGGTGTCTCCGCTGCTGTTGAATTTTTTTTATGTTCGGTCCCGCAAACACAAAATGTCCTATTATTCAGGAGGATTGCCTGTGGAAATTCAAAACAAATTTTGTAGTTTTAATCTCATCAATTACGACACCCCCGACAAGTACATGTGTATTGACCAGGTTTTTGTAATATGAATTGTACATGAAAGGTATTTCTGAAATGCTGCAGGATTCCCTGGGTATGTCCCCGGAGAACCAGTTGAAAGTCCTCTATTCAATCATCATCCTGGTGGTCCTGGCAGTGCTCAGGTTTATCATCCTGAAGGTTGTATGGCGTATCACCGAGGAGCCTAAAACACGCTATACCTGGAAACGAACCGTCTCCTTCATCTTCGGCTTCCTGTCTCTGATCATGATCCTCAGCGTCTGGTTCAAGGCGATCGGTAACCTGGGGGCTTTCCTGGGGCTGTTAACAGCCGGACTCGCTATCGCATTGAAGGATCCGCTGACCAATATCGCCGGCTGGATCTTTATCATGCTGCGGAAACCCTTTTCGCTTGGCGATCGTGTGCAGATCGGGCAGCATGCAGGGGATATCATAGATATTCGATTGTTCCAGTTTTCACTGCTGGAGATTGGGAATTGGGTGGATGCGGACCAGAGTACCGGGAGGATCATCCATTTGCCAAATGGCAAGGTATTTTCAGATGCCCAGGCAAATTACAGCTCGGGATTCGCATTCATCTGGAATGAAATAAAGGTCCTCCTGACCTTTGAAAGTGATTGGCGGAAGTCGAAAAAATTGCTCCAGGAGCTGATCATGGAATATGCGGAAGAGACTTCGGTATCTGCTGAAAAGAAGATCCGCGATGCCAGCAAGAAATACATGATCTTCTACCAGTACCTTACCCCGATCGTCTACACGCGGGTGATGGACAGCGGCGTGCAGCTTACCCTCAGGTACATCTGCGACCCCCGCAAGCGAAGATCCTCGGAGAACCAGCTGTGGGAAGAGATCCTGGAAATGGTAGATCAAAATGCCGATATCGAATTTGCATATCCCACCATGCGGTACTACCGAAACAACGAAGGAGCAGGAGACAGCCCCGCCAACCACTTTCCTAACCCCTGACCCCTGACCCCTGACCCCTG
>CAKZNC010000071.1 GCA_937129385.1 uncultured Bacteroidota bacterium | reverse complement strand
GCAATGGGTAAGGGCTAAGGGGCAGTGGGCAGTGGGCAGTCGGCAGTGGGCAGTTTGCAGTCGGCTGTGACCGGGTTACTCGAAATGGAAGTTCAGCATGACGATGAAGGAGCGGACCCCTTCAATCGCATCGGCATAAGCTACATTGTCATTCTTGTAGATCCCCGGCTGCATTAGGTTTCTAAGTCCCATGGCCACCTTTAGTTCTGTGGAATACTTAAAATACTGCAGGTACTGGTCGATGCCGAATCCGGCCTCCAGGTAGACATCTCCCCTTTTGAGAATAATCAGGTCATCGTCGTCCGGACTGAAGGATTGTTTTGCCGACATGTCCAGCCTGTAGCTGAGTCCCCCGATCACATAGGGTCTGTAATTATTAATACGTTCCGACCTGTACTTCAGAAGCAGGGGGAAATCAAGGTAGCTTGAGCCTATGGTAGATGCATACGGATCATTGTCCTGCGACGGATCAATGTCCAGCAAATCATTCAGGTTGATGGCCTCCCATGAACCCGGGTCGAAATAGATCATGTTCCTGGACCCCAGGTTGATTCCCGGAAGAAATCGCAGATTCCAGTAATCTGACAGGCGAAGGTCGGAAACAATATTGACCTGGAAACCCGCTGGTTGAAACCCGATCACATCGGGGTATACGCTGGCATTCTCTGCACGCTTGATTGCATAATCCATGGAATTCAGCCCCACAGTAAAGCCCCAGTGCAACTTTTTATAATCAAAAGAGGGCAGGTTCCTGGGCTTTTCAAACTGTGCTGAGCTCTCCGTAGCAAACAACAGAACTAATAATATGAAAGGAATCTTACGCATACATTGTAAACGCCGCAAATATATAAAATAGTATTTATTTTTCAGCACAGTTGGTACCCCCTGCGAACATATGACTGATTCCCGATAAGTTTTATTTATCTTCTTCCAGCATTTTCCTGAGGGCCTGTTCAAATTCCCTGGCATAATCTGTAATAAATCCAAAGGAGCTGTCATCGATCCTGAGCTCCTGTTTTGTAACGTGGCCCAGTGCTGAAAATGGGAAACCAGTCTCCATCATGAAATCCAGGAATTCTGTCTCCTGCTCTGCGGAGACGCTAACCACGATCCTGCTCTGGGATTCCCCGAACAGGAAGGCATCGGTCCGGACCTCTGCCGGGGAGGTGATATCAAAGCCGACATTATGAGGAAGGCAGCACTCCACGAGTGCAACAAACAGTCCGCCCAGCGAGACATCATGGGCCGATGAAATCAATCCCCGTTGGATAAGTTTTGTGATGATCTTCTGCATCTGAAGCTCATGTTCCGGATCAAAAACCGGTGCGGCTGTCTCCTCAATCAGGTGCATCGCAGCAAGGTATTCTGAACCTGAGATATCGTTTTCCGATTTCCCGATCAAAAAGATCATATCTCCCTTCGAGCTGAAACTGACAGGTGTCATACTGGAGGGGTCTTCAATCATTCCAACCATTCCTATGACCGGTGTTGGTTGCACCGAGACTGCGCCGGAATCACCCCTGGTGAGATTGTTGAAGCTGACATTTCCTGCCACTACCGGGATGTCCATTAATTCTGTCATCTGCCGGATCCCTTTCACCGCCTCGGTAAAATCATGGTATACATGCAGGTCTGAAGGATCTCCGAAATTCAGGCCATTGGCGACCGCAACCGGCTGTCCTCCTGAACAGACAATGTTCCGTGCTGCTTCAGCAACAGCGATCATCGTTCCTTTCCGTGGTTCCCGCCTCACATACCTTGAGTTGCCATCGACACTCAGGGCAATTAGTTTTTCGCCTCCCGGAATACTCAGCACACCTGCATCGGATGGAAAGAAATTCCCCATGTTTGAGAGGCCGGCCATGGTGTCGAACTGCTCGTACAAACAGCGGCGGGATGCAATATTGGGATGGGTGATCATGGTCCACGCTATCTCTTTTAAATTTCCCGGTTCAGGCACTTCATCGGCACTGACATTCACGATCTTTCTTTCGGGAGCTTCCAGGTTCCTGATATATACAGGTGCTCCCCCACCCCGCACCAGGGATGAAACCGGCAGATCACACAATGCAGCATCCCGGTTCCTGACGATGATCCTGCTGTTCCCGGTCACCATTCCGATAATGGCATGCTGCAAGTCCCATTTTTCAGCAATCTCAATCAACTGTTTCTCCTTTTTCGGAGCGATGGAAATAAGCATCTGTTCCTGCGATTGGGACAGGAGGATCTCAATGGGATCAAGACCCTCTTTCATTACAGGGATCTTTTCGATCTCTATCTGCACTCCCCTGGACCCGCGAAATGCCATTTCAGAAGCAGCACACAGTACCCCACCAGCTCCAACATCCTGCATGCTTTTGATCAGTCCCGCATCATTCATTTCCAGCAGGCAGTCACTAAGTATTTTTCCTGAATGCGGATCGGCCAGCTGCGTCTCCGGGATCAGGTGCTTTCTACTGCCGGAAAATGCAGAAGAGGCAAAGCCTGCCCCGTGCACTCCGCTTCCCGAGGTTCCTCTTCCCACAAGCATCAACAGATCCCCCCTGTCTTTCAACGAAGAGGTGATGATTCGGTCTTTTTTCACCAGGCCAATGGCCATAAGGTTTAGCAGAGGATTGAAGGTATAACTTTCATTGAAGAGAATTTCCCCTCCCACCACGGGGATCCCAAAACTGTTTGAATAACTGCCCAGCGCTTTGACAACGCGATTGACCGCCACCTTGTTCTTTCTTTCCCTGAGATCGCCAAAGCGAAGAATATTCAACTGAGCCACTGGCCTGGCACCCATGGAGATCAGGTCTCGTAAAATATTTCCGACACCTACGGCTGCCTCACCATAATTCATGGCGGTAGGATGATTGTGAGACTCCATTTTAATCACGCAAGCGAGCTCTTCATCAAGGTCGATCGCTCCTGCATTCTCCTCCCCCGCCGGTACCAACACCGACGCTCCCTTTGCAGGTAATTCCTCGATCCATTTTACAGAACTCTTGTAAGAGATGTGTTCAGACCACATGGCCGCGAACATGTTCAGCTCAAAATCATTGGGTTTCCTGTTCAGCAGCGTTTCGATCGAATAGACCTCATCGGCTGTAAGAAACGCCTTCACCTGTTCCTTAAGACCATTTTTGCGCTCGGCCATGATTGATAAGTTTGCCTAACAAAAATAACGGATAAACCGGAATGTCAAAACCTTTGACCTTATCCAAAAAGAATACACTTTAAAAATTAGTACATTTGTTTAAACTTTTTTCAATGAATAAAACCGCCTTGATCACCGGTGCGACCTCCGGGATTGGCAGGGCCACTGCAAAGATACTTGCAGACAATGGTTACCATGTTATCCTTACCGGTCGCAGGAAAGATAAACTTGATGAAGTGGAACGGGAGATCCTCCGAACCGCTGATGCCCGGGTGCTTTCCCTCTGTTTTGATGTACGGGACAGGAACGAGGTTTCCAAATACCTGGGGCAACTTGACGGGGAATGGGAGGACATCGATGTTCTGATTAATAATGCCGGACTTGCATCCGGACTGAGCCATATTCAGGATGGTGATATTGAGGACTGGGAAAAAATGATCGACACTAATATTAAGGGATTGCTTTACGTGACCCGCCAGATCGCTCCAAAAATGGTGAACAGGGGCACAGGACATATCGTCAATATCGGCTCTATCGCAGGAAAAGAGGTGTATGAGAACGGGAATGTATACTGCGCAACCAAGCACGCAGTCGATGCACTGAACAAGGGGATGCGGATCGATCTCGTGGAACACAACATCAAAGTGACTGCGATCAACCCAGGTGCAGCCGAAACAGAATTTTCTGTTGTCAGGTTTCACGGGGACAAAGAACGCGCAAACAGTGTATATGAAGGATTTACCCCGCTCTATGAACAGGATATTGCAGAGGCAGTTCTGTTCGCAGTTACCCGTCCGCCCCACGTGAATATCAATGACATGATCATCATGGCCACTGCCCAGGCCAATTCGGTGAAGACACACAGACAGTGAACGCCCTAAACCAGGTACCGTGATCATAGATGCACATCTCCATATCGGGCTGAACAACCACCCTGAAGACCATTTTCTGGATCTCCTTGACAGAAGAGGGGTGGATAAGGCATGGGTGCTGACCTGGGATGAACTGGATCCTGTGCTGCCCGACTACTATATCCCGCTGGATATCGAAACGGTATCCAGGACCTTCCGGAAGCATCCCGACCGGATCGTCCCTTTCTATGCCCCCGACCCGGCCAGGAAGAATTGGAAGGATCTGCTTACAAAACGACTGGATGAGGGGTTTGCAGGTTGCGGTGAGCTCAAGGTTCCCTATAACTGGGATGCAGCTGTGATGCAGCCGCTGCTGGAATACCTCAACCAGCATTCCCTGCCGCTGATCTTCCATATGGAACAGTCAAAGCATGTATTCACACCAGGAAAAGACCGGGGGATTGACTGGCTCCTGAAGCGGCTGGTCAATGAAAGATTCAACGGCAGGACTGCACATATCATTCAGCATGCAAAAAAAAGATTCGGGATCGGAAAAAGATACCTGGACAAAAGGCTGAAAGAATTCCCGGGGTACCTGCAAGGGTTTAATGAGTTGAAGGATGCGCTGGAAAAATATCCCAATATCCGGTTCGTGGCTCACGGACCTCATTTCTGGAATCATATCTCTATCCCGGAGAAGCACTACCTCTTTCTGCAGGACGGCAGGTTTAACGGGAAAGGAGAGGCCTGGAAACTGCTGGAAGACTTTCCAAATCTGTATTGTGACATATCAGGACACAGTGGTGCAACTGCCTTAAAGAGAGACGAAAAGATGACGGGCGCTTTCCTTGAACAGTTCGGAAATAAGATACTCTTCGGAACAGACAATACCAACTTCGGAATGCGGGAACTTGTTGAAAAACACCTGACAGAAAAGGAGAAGCGCGATGCTGTGCTGTATAAAAATGCACTCAGTCTGACCGGGAAGTAAGAAGTTGAAAAACCGGTGGACGGTCTCCCAAAAATTTCTACATTTGCTCAACGTATAACCAATCAAACTATCCACATATGTACACTCCGGAATACTTAGAAGATTTTACCATCAGGGTTTTTGAAAAAATGGGTTGCAGCATGGAAGATGCGAAAGCAGCCACGAAGGTTTTTATTGCTGCTGAACTCAACGGGCTGCCCTCCCACGGCATGCTCAGGATCAAGGACTATTTCCAGTTATGGCAAGCTGGCAGGATCAATGTAAAGCCGAATGTCCGGATTGTACATGAATCGCCCAGCACAGCAGTTGTGGATGGCGATGGTGCCATTGGCATGATCGCTGCGACAAAGTCCATGGAAATTGCCATTGAGAAGGCTAAACAGGCTGGAACAGGGTGGGTTTCCACCCGCGGATCCAACCACTTCGGGATCGCCGGTTACTATTCACAGATGGCCCTTGAACATGACATGATCGGGATCACCATGACCATTGCAAATCCGGTGGTTGCTCCAACCTGGTCGGTATCACAGATGCTCGGAACCAATCCGATTGCAGTTGCGGTTCCCGCAAAATCCTATCCCCCATTCGTAGCCGATTTTTCAACCACTCCCATCGCCAGGGGAAAACTTGCTGTTGCTGGTAAGAAGGGAGAAAAGGTCCCGTTCGGTTATGTACAGGACAAGGATGGTGTACCCTCCGACGATCCGGATATCATCAAGGAGGGAGGTTCGATGGTGACGCTGGGTGGAAGCTATGAACACGGTAGCCATAAGGGGTATTGTATGAGTGCGGTCGTTGACATATTCTCCTGTGTGCTTTCAGGTGCTAATTTCGGTCCCTTCTGTCCTCCCTCGGTAGCCTACCTGCCGGTGAAGGAAGAAAAAGTTGGAGAAGGTACAGGTCATTTTTTCGGGGCGATGCGGATCGATGCTTTCCAGGAAAAAGATGCTTTCCTTTCCCAGATGGATAAGTGGATCGAAACATTCAAATCTGCAAAACCGGCCAAAGGACATGACCGGGTGCTGATCCCGGGTGAACCGGAAAGGGAAAAGAGGGAACGTATCCTGAAGGAAGGGATTCACATCATTGACCCCATCCAGAAAGAGATGAAGGAGATCGCCGACCACCTGGGTGTGGATTTCGAAACGGGGATGTAGTCAGACCAGCACCTGGAATGGTCTGCATCGCATCAATCATTGTTTCGCCCCTGCATTAAGCAGGTACAACACTTCCCGTTTCCAGCATCTGCTCAAAAAGATTTGCAGCTCCTTCGTGCTCAACAATCTTCCCGTCAACCACCCTGTCAATGTTGACACCGGTTACGGTAATATGCTTGCCGGAAGGTTTGATCCCGTGCCAGCGTCCCGAATGCGTCGCATCCATGATGTACTGACTGATGATGCAATCACCCTCAGAAAACTGCCTGGTAATGGTGATATTCAGGTCATCATAAGTACTCCTGATGCCTGCCACAATATCCCTTGCCCCCTGTATCCCTGATTGGGAAACCACGCCATCATACACTTCACTGAAATCCTCGGACACATATCTGTCCACCTGATCCAGGTCGCCAGTATTTACAACCAGTTCATAAAATTCCCGCACAATCTGTTTATTCCGATCTGTCATGCTGTGAGTTTTATAGGTTAGACGAAATAGAGAAACTGACTTTCGGAGTGGCAGTCCGTGGATACGATCCCCGGCCTTGCGTACCGATGAAAAATAAGCTGTTCACCGGCTGGATTGTTCTTGCAACATTACCAGAAACAATCTGGAATCAACATTTTTATTCCCATTAGAACTGACTTCTTTCCCAATCCAGGGCATTTCTTTACTTTAAAAAGGCAAACGCTCTTATGAATGAATTCTGAAGAAAAATCCGCGTATTGTTTAAAGTCAGTTAATAAATCAATAGAAGCTATAAAGGGTTTTAATACATATAATTGCTTCCAGAGAAAAAGGAATTTTTCCCGAATATTTCAATATGGCCGTCTATAAAAAGAACGCCGATCCAGGATTATAAAAACCTCCTGTAACTGTTAAAATTATAACAAAGACAAACAAAAGTCAATACCTTTTTTATCAATTATTTATGAACTCTCAACAACGATTGACGAGCGTATATTTATCTCATTTATAAATGATAAAAACAGAAAGGAGCTGTAAAATCAATTGCAGCTCCTTTCTCAGAATATGTTCAAATTCTTATCGCCTGATTTCCCGGCCGGGTGTCCATCCCGTCCCCAGGTTTTCAAGTTCAGCCTCAAGCTGATCGATCTCCCCCTGAACCGTCTTCAGTCGGTCTACAAGCGGTGGAAACTCCTCTTCCAGGATCTCATACTGATCGATCACTGTCTGGTTGAGTCCTGCAGAGTTGTTCCAGTGCGTGCCCACAGCGACATTGAGACGTCTGCCCAATGGCATATCCATTGGCGGCAGCTCTTCCCAGCTGGCCTTCGCATCTGGTCCTTCCATTTCAAAACGAATATCCTTCAGCTCCTGCTCCAGTTTTGCGATGCGAAGTTGCATTTCAAGTTCGACATCCGGATTTCTAAGGGCAGCCTGTTTCATGCTGATCACCTTCACAAGATCTTCCTCTACCTTGCGTTCCATACCCATATAGACCCTGGAAAGCGCAATGATCTTCTCCTGGTAATCCAGCAATGCCGCCTTATCCCCGGCCTCCAGTGTTGCCAGGTGCAAAGGGGCTGCAAGGAAAGTTTCCGGTTCCGCGAGCCTGGTCACTTCACCCCCTGCCACCATGTCGAGGGAAACGCTGTAACTTCCGGGCATGACCATGATTCCTGATCTGCCGTCTGACAAGGGATCGAATTCAGCATCCCGGTTCACCACCGGTGATGGATAATCAAAACGTAGGTCCCAGGTGATCCTGTGGATGCCCTCGCTCGCTTTTTTCGTTATGCGACGGACCTTGTTTCCATCCTCATCATAAATATGGAAGACCAGGTAAGGGCTGATCTCGCTCTCCTCAGCGCGCAACTGGTCTCGCGTAGGTTGGGGAATTGGTTTCTTCTCCTCGAACAATTCTTTTTCCTCTTTTTTCCTCTTCTCCTTCATTGTTTTGGGCACCTCCTTCACAAAATAGGTGATGGTTGCACCGAAATCCGGATTGTCGGCAGTGTAATATGTGGATCCCTGTCCGTATTTCCCCCCTGTTGTACTGTACATTTTCGTTTTCTGGATATCGAAGATGTGTGCGTTTTTCTCCTTGATGGCCTGGTCCCTGGCAAGCTCGCGCAAAGGCGTATAATCATCCAGGATATAAAACCCCCTGCCAAAAGTCGCCAGTACGATGTCATCTTCCCGCTCCTGGATCACCATGTCCCGCACAGCGATCGCCGGCATTCCCGCACCCAGTTTTGTCCAGCTCTCCCCGGCATCAAGTGAAAAATAAAATGCGAATTCGGTCCCGGCAAAGAGCAGTGTGCTCACCTCCGGATCCTGTTCAAGTGTGTGAACAGTCTCATCTTCGGGCAGATTGGCCACAATCGAGGACCAGCTCTTACCCATGTCCGTGCTCTTCAGGATATACGGACTGAAATCGTCCCTTTTCCTGTTGTCGAAAGAGACATAAACCGTGTTCTTGTCAAATTTATCTGCCAGGATATCACTGATATATGTGAATTCCGGAACCCCTTCAAACTTCGTGATCTTGTTCCAGTTCTCTCCGCCATCCGCGGTAACAGAAAGTACGCCATCATCGGTCCCTGCATACAACAGGTCTGCATCAAGCGGGGATTCACAAAACGACACTCCCGTTCCGAACAGACTGGTCGACACATCTTTAACGACCGCGTCATAGCTCCAGAAGTGGTCCATGACCGGCCAACTGTTCCTGTCCGTCCCCGAGGTCAGGTCGCCGCTGATCACCTCCCATGAATCTCCCCGGTCGTCCGACCTGAAAACCTTATTGGCCATGGCATAGATCCTTGTTGGCACATGCTTGCTCACCACCAGGGGTGCATTCCAGTTCCACTTGTAGGTATCTTCCCCTTTCCGTGGACGTGGCTTTATACTGAAAGTTTCGCCGGAGGCCTTATCATACCTGTATGAGTTTCCATACTGATATTCACAATAGACGATGTTGGGATTGACCGGATCGATACCCACCCAGAAGCCATCACCTCCGAGAATTGCTTTCCATTCGTCGCTGCTGACACCGGCAGAGCTTGTGTTCTGAGAGGGGCCCATCAACGTGTTGTTGTCCTGGGTTCCTCCATATACATTATAAAATGGCAGGTCATTGTCCACATTGACCCTGTAAAACTGTGTCACAGGAAGATTGGATTTGAAGATCCATTTTTCACCGGCATCAAAGGTCTCATATACTCCGCCATCTCCACCGATGAGGAAATGATCTGTATCACAAGGATCGATCCACAGGGCGTGGTCATCCACGTGGCGGTTGTCATTCCCTATATTGTTCCAGGTTTTGCCTCCATCGGTGGTCACTTTCGAAACCGTCTCCATCGAATATACCTTGTCGACGTCAAGCGGATCGCAATAGATCTCGTTGTAGTATTGTCCGGATGCATGGTGATCGCTCATCTTCTTCCAGGATACTCCACGGTCGGTTGACCGGAAAAACCCACCCTTGTCCTCCGCAGCCTCAACGATCAGGTAGAGCACATTATGATCGGCTGGTGACAGATCCAGTCCCATGCCTCCGATATGCACTGAAGGCAGTCCGCTCATTGATTTTTCCCAGGTCTCACCTCCATCAGCGGATCGATAAAAAGCCGATTCCGGACCTCCGCCGATCTTGGTGTATACATGCCTTCTGCGCTGTTCCGATGTTGCGTACATAAGATCCGGATCGACCGGGTCGATCACAACATTATTGACACCTGTATTCTCACTGATCTCCAGGACCAGTTTCCAGGTTGCTCCACCATCGGTCGTTTTATACAGCCCCCTCTCTCCACCAGGACCCCACGCGGAACCTTCCGCAGCAACAAAAACAATATCAGAATTCCCCGGGTCGATAACGATATCACCCACCTGCCTCGATGCTTCAAGTCCCATGTTCTTCCAGCTGCTTCCGCCATCCATGGATTTATAGACCCCGTTGCCATAGCCCAGCGCCCGCTGGTGATTATTTTCACCCGTGCCCACCCAGATCACATTGTGGTTGTTGGGATCCATTGTTATGGCACCAATTGAATAAACCTCCTGTCCGTCAAACACCGGCTGAAATGTCGTGCCATTGTTCACTGTCTTCCATACGTGTCCGGATGCCACTCCCACAAACCACTCACTGCTGTTCTCCGGGTTCACCGCAAAATCGGCAATCCTTCCGGAGGTCATGGCCGGACCAATACCTCGCCACTTCAGCCCCTTGTATATTTTCTCTTCGGTAGTATCCTTAGATTCGTCATCCTGGCCTTTTTTCTTTTTTGCCGCCAACATATCGGCCGGGGAGAGCAGCAATGCCAGCATCACGCCCCATGAGGTGATTGTTCCTTTCAAATTCATCATTTTGGTTTTCATATCATCTGGTTCGTTTAGTTCTTTTCAGGGTTGAAAATGAGATAAACCTTAAAATTAATATAATTTGATAAGAGTCGGACATGCTTTTCATCATCCGTTGAAATTTTCAATCCGCATGAAATCTGTCATTCATGTCGATCCGATTGCATGGCAGCCGGTTGTGTGTATGCTGAATGTTCCTCCCGTCCGGCAGGATCCGATTCCACAGGGCCGCACCCTGTTCTTTACAGTCACCTGTCGGTCCTGGCGTGACATGCAGCCTGTTCATTCATATGATTCGTAACATAAGCTTTCGCTGGGAACTCCCGGCTGAAAATTCTTTGAGTCATCAGGTTTTCATTATTTTTGCCCGAAACCCGAGAAAACATGAAGATCATCAACCAGCACAAAACCATCAGAAAATACACCTCCAGGCCCATCAGTGAAGAGTTACTGCAATCGATCCTCTATTCAGGCACCCGTGCCTCAACCACAGGCAACATGCAGGTTTACAGTGTGATCGTTACGCGTGAGGATGAGATGAAGGAGAAGCTCGCACCCTGTCATTTTAACCAGCCCATGGTGCGGGAAGCTTCGGTGGTATTGACTTTCTGTGCCGATTTCAACCGGTTCAACAAATGGTGCCTTCAGCGAAAGGCGGAGCCCGGGTATGACAACATCCTTTCATTTATCACCGCGGCGATCGACGCCCTGCTGGTGGCGCAGAATGTATGTGTCGCAGCTGAGAACGAAGGGCTGGGCATCTGCTACCTGGGTACCACCACCTACATGGCGGAAAATATCATTGATATCCTGAATTTGCCGAAAGGTGTGGTACCTGTTACCACGGTCACACTTGGTTATCCGGCCGAGAAACCTCCGCTCAATGACAGGCTGCCCCTGGATGCAGTTGTCCACCAGGAACAATACAAGGATTACACTGAAGCGGATATTGACCGTATCTACGAGGAAAAAGAGAACCTCGATTCCAGCAAGCAGTTCATTGAAGAAAACGACCTTGAAACGCTTGCCCAGGTCTTTACGGATGTGCGTTACAAGAAAGCCGACAATGTCGCCTTTTCACAGAAGCTCCTGGAGGTGCTGAAGCGGCAGGGGTATATGAATCAGTAGGCGGTGGGCAGTGGGCAGTGGGCAGTGGGCAGTCGGCAGTCGGCAGTCGGCAGTCGGCAGTGGGCAGTCGGC
>CAKZNC010000070.1 GCA_937129385.1 uncultured Bacteroidota bacterium | reverse complement strand
GCAGTCGGCAGTGGGCAGTGGGCAGTGGGCAGTGGGCAGTTCGCAGTCGGCAGTTCGCAGTTCACAGTTCGCAGCCAGTTCGCAGCGAGTCGACAGTTCGACGTTTGGAGTCAGTCGGCAGTTCGTAGTGGTCAGTCCGTCGGTGGTTCATCAATCCCAATTTGCCGTTTGCAAAGCAATTTGCTCTATCGAACAAAATTACGTCTGCGTAAAGCCGGAGATTCCTATTTTTGATACAACGAACCTAAATTCCTATCATGAAAAAAATAATGATCTTAACAGCGCTGGCCTGCTCCTTTACGGTGTTCGGACAGTTTAACAGTGGAAGTGTATACTTTAGCGGCATGACCTCCGGCAATATTGGCACCAGGATTTCAGAGGGTATGCTTTATTTGCCATACAGCATCAGTGCAGAAGGCGGATATTTTCTAAAAAACAGGATATCCCTGGGTGGAGAGGTGCATACACACGGCGAATTTAATTTCAATGGCACATCATCATACGAACTCAGGCTCGGTCCGACTGTTCGATATTACCGCCCAAGTGCAAAAGATTGCCAGATGTATTTCTTCGGACATGCCTATTACGGTTTTTGGAACAGTTCATACAACCAATGGGGGATCGAAGGCGGTGTCGGATTCAACTACTTTGTCACCGAAAGAATTGCCCTGGAGGCAAGGGGTGGATATAATTACCAGCGACAATGGGATTCCTACACAGACCCTTTCACCGGGGAGGTTTTCAGAACCAATTTCAACAACCACCACCTACTCTTCGAAGTGGGCATCTCTGTGTTCTTCCCTTCGATCAAATTCTTTGACAGGACCTGACCCCGGGTAGAACAAACCTTTTTTAGTATCTCTGGGCTTTTCAGTATCTTTGCAGCCAAATATCTGAAGCATGGCAAAGCGAGTGGTAGTTGGATTGTCCGGCGGTGTGGATTCCAGTGTGGCTGCGTACCTTCTGAAAAAGGAGGGGTATGAGGTGATAGCTGTATTCATGATCAACTGGCATGACAAAACCGGGGTGATTGATGCCGACTGTCCCTGGGATGAAGATGTGATCTTCGCTGAACTCGTGGCCAAAAAGATCGGGATCCCTTTCCATGTGGTGGACCTGAGCAAACCTTACAAGAAAAGGGTGATCGATTACATGTTCTCTGAATATGAAAAAGGCCGCACCCCAAACCCGGATGTCCTCTGTAACCGGGAGATCAAATTTGATGAATTCCTTTCCGCTGCGGCACAATTCAAACCCGACTTCGTGGCAACAGGGCACTACTGTAAAAAGGATGAGGTCATAAAGAACGGCCACACCTGGTACCGTCTGCTTGCAGGAGACGATCCCAACAAGGAACAGAGCTATTTCCTCTGCCAGCTTTCCCAGGAACAACTGGCTACCACACTATTCCCCATCGGTCATCTGCACAAAGAGGAGGTGCGCAGGATCGCAAAAGAACAGAAACTTGCATCGGCAGACAAGAAAGATTCACAGGGGATCTGCTTCGTTGGCAAGGTTCACCTTCCCGAATTCCTGCAGCAAAAGCTGAAACCCAAAGAGGGCAATATATTCGAGATACCTGCCGATAGTCCGCTTTATAATGGCAAAAAGAAAGAAACACCCGAAGAGCGCACTTCACCGTTGCGTTACAAGATCAGTGACGGTCATTTTGTTGGAAAGCACAGAGGCGCACACTATTTTACCATCGGTCAGCGCAAAGGCCTCCAGGTCGGAGGCAAAAAGGAGCCGCTCTTTGTGATTGCCACCGATGTTGACAAGAACAGGATCTTTGTCGGACAGGGAAAGGAACACCCGGGTCTGTACAGGGAAGGATTACGCATCCTGCCTGAAGAGGTGCACTGGGTACGGACCGATCTTCAGATGAAACCGGGTGAATCCCGGAAATACGAGGTCAGGATTCGCTACCGGCAGGCATTACAGGAAGCGACGCTTGAGATGCATAAAGAGGGAATGTATATCCTTTTCGATCAACCCCAGCGTGGAGTTGCAGCCGGACAATTTGCTGCATGGTATGAAAACGGCGAACTACTGGGATCAGGAGTAATCAGTCAGTAAATTCAACTGGTATTTTCTCCACAAGCGACCCACATCCTTCTTAAAACCAACTGGTTTAGAATGGAGTGCATTTAATTTTACAATTAAGCAGCTACAGGAGGATCGCTATACCATTCAGGCGAAGCCTTGATAACCTATCTTTTGTGCAGACCGCACTCCTTTTGCTCCTGGCCTTCCCACCACCAGCGGCCGGCCTTGAAATCCTCCCCTGGCTTTACCGCACGGGTGCAGGGCTGACAACCGATGCTGGCATATCCACGCTCATGCAGCGGATTGAAGGGCACATTCTTCTCCCTGATGTAGTTCCAGACATCCTTCTCTGTCCAGTCGATCAGGGGATTGACCTTCACGAGTCCGTTTACCTTGTCCCACTCCACCAGCTTTGAGAAAAACCGGCTTACCGTCTGGTCCTTGCGCAGTCCGCATATCCATGCCTCTTTATCCTTAAATGCACGTTGAAGGGGCTCGACCTTCCTTATACCGCAGCACTGCTTCCGGTTCTCCACGCTGTCATAAAACAGGTTGATCCCCTTCTCTTTTACCATCGACTCCACAGCCTCCTTTTCGGGGAAATAGATATCAATCGTGATCCCATATTTCTTGTTCGTCTCATCAATGAGTGTATAGGTCTCAGGGAACAGCCGTCCCGTATCCAATGTAAAGATCCGTGCGCTTTTGTCAATCGACATCATCATATCCGTGATGACCTGGTCCTCGGCTCCCAGGCTCGTGGCCAGTGCAATACGATCACCGAACCTGCCAAGGAAAAACTTCAGTACCTCAACGGGATCCGACTTTGCAAACTCCTCGTTCCACTCTTCTATCTGCTTTTTCAGCTTATCATTCAGTTCCATAATCTCAAATTTCGGCACAAAGATAATCTTTGTAAAATGATTCCAAACTCTTCACGACAGATCCCGGCCGATCATCACATCAGCCTCCGGGCATGCTGCAATCATACAACATATAAAAATGAAGAAGGTTTATTGCCGAAGGTTTGACACACGCAAAACATGCGATCAAAACCTGCCTGGTAAAAATGCGCTTAACACTTTCTCAATGCCCGCTGCAAAAACCTGCCCTGAATATCTGCTCAGAATACCCGGTCCACACTCTCACTCTCACTCTCCTTTCACACCACCCCCTCAACAGATTGCTCCAGCCGCCTGGCTTCATTCAGGAATTCGCCGACCTCCATCTCTCGGTAATAGAGCAACCCGTGCGTGGTGCGGATACGCGGACTCGCATTCTGGTAGAAGAAATCTTTTCCGAGAATGAGCTGGATCTCCTTCAGCTGCTCCACCCAAATCCTGATGGCCAGCTCCGAGAATTTCCCGTCGTACATGTAACTTGGAAATGAGGCATCCACCTGGCTCAGGTAACAATTTGTAAATGCATTGTCCATCACCGCCATAGCATTCAGGGAGACAGGCACAAATACATTGGCCTCCGAAGCATGGAACCGGAACCACACATTGCGATACCCCCAGATCCTGATATTTGAAATATCCCTCTCCTTTCCCCACAGCCGTACCGCTTCAGCAATCGCCTGCAGCACCTTGTAATGGGTGTCCGGACCGCTTCCCTCGGGATCCATTGTCAGGCTGATCACTGTAGGCTGATTCTCCCGAAGCTGCTCCAGGATGGGCTGAACATCCCGTTCCTGTGTCGGCTGCTCGGTAAAAATATCTCCGGTATAAAATCCGAGCCGCAGGTGATGGACATTCTTCACCTGGTACCCGAAATGGGCCCAGACCAGCTCCTCCTCGAATTCCCTGATCATCCCCTTCAGCCGCTGGATCCCAGGGGAATTCTTCTCGCCACTGTAACTCCGCTCAAGCTCCCCCAGCAATGAATCAATCCTCTTCACCAACTCCCCGGCATCCCTGACACCGAAAATATCCACGATGGAACGCACAACACGATGACAAACACCTCTTCGTCGCTCATGGGGCTCCCCGGAAGCAACCTTAACGAGATAGTGATACACATCCTTGTCCCATTTGTGCTTGTACCCCTCTTCAAAGAAATCCGGATAATTGATCATTTGTATATTCCCACTCTCCAGGAAGCTTTTCGTGTCTTTAAGTATATCCTGAATAAAACGGTTGGTCACCGCAGTGAACCCGGATGTGAGGATCGAAAAATGCGACTGGTTGCTTTCATTTCTCGACAGGCGGTGTATATGCGGAAGTACACCGAGCATGATATCATCGTGATGCGGACCGGTATGATAGAAGACCTGGTCCTTTTCGGCTTCACAGCCCCTGTCGAGCCGTGCCCTGAACCGATTCACTGCATGATTCACTGTATCCAGACTGAGTTCCGGGATCAATGAGCAATAGGGATCACTGCGCAGATCATCCATGGTGAGATGGTGCGCATATTTATCCAGCCGGCGACATAGCTCCAGGATCGCACGCTCGGTCTTTGCCTCCGTCCAGTTGCCCTGGTCAAAATACCTGTTGACCTCATCGGTAAGTTTCACCGCAGCTCCCTTGGTGATGTAAAACCGGCTGTTCTCGAGCCTGGAAAGCACCGTGGCCGGAAAAACATTCCGGGGTCCGTTTTCAAGTGCATCACTGATCACCCCGGCTTTTGCCTCTCCTGCTGCAAATACGATGGCAACTGCATCACTGTTGTAGGTTATGGTCTCCAGTCCGATGGTAATGACCAGGTGGTTCCGGGATACTTCGATTCCCCCCAGGTCACCTGCCGCCTGTGCCTGTGTCTCAAAATTCGTTGGCGTCAACCGCGTGGTCGAGTGCAGATCAGCACCCCTGGTATTGAAAGCGATGTGGCCGTCCGGACCGATCCCCCCAAGAAAAAAGCCGATGCCGCCCCGCTCACGTATCGCATCCTCGTACCGTGTGCACCAGTCGTCGATGAGGAATACAGACTTCTGCTGGATCTGTTCGAAGGAATTGGCCGGCTCCCTGAACCGCAGCGAAAGATCGATCTCCATATCAGGAAACACCTCAGCGAAATGCATACCATCATACAGGGGAATCTCTTCCGAATTGATCAGCAAGGCCTTTACCGGATCGAGCCCCAGACCTTCGATATAAAACTTGTTCACATAGTAATAGAAACTGTTGTGCTGGGCGGGATTGATCGGAAAAAACTCGTCGATCTGTACAAAAGAGAGATCTCCTAAATAGGGTTTCTCAATACCCGAAAGTCCGTATTGATCCCTGTACTTCTTTCCCTCACTTTTGTCCCAGTTCTCAAGCAGGTATTGGGTCCACCTGATAAAATATTCGGGAGTCTTGCCTGTGGGCAGACTAATGGTCCCTTCTGGATGTTCACTTACCCATTCGAGAAACCGCAGCGCTGTAAACATCCCCAGCCTGGGAAAATTATCAACCGTAATGTAGGGAATTGTGGTCGAGATCTCTTTCTGACCAGATATTTCGTAGAACCTTTGTTCCACCCTGGAGGTAAAATTCATGGATCGGTAAGGTTGGTGAACCCGCTAAGTTACGAAATTCGCATCAGCCATCCACACATGCAGATGTAAGGAAAAAATCTCAAAGGTTAAAATTTCCCGGGCTGGCCATATCTGTCCATGCCCCCCCCGAATGATCATAAGTCATGATCTCATTTTCAGCAGCAAGGGAAAGATAGGCATCGGTCATGGAAAAGGGCTTCTCATGATCCAGCAGTTCAAATATCGCCGGTTCAATCACATGCACAGCCGAAAAGGCAACAGGCTTCATCCCCTTTTTAACGCGCGTAATGATCTCCTCCCCTGTCTTGTTATTTCTCCATCCGCAAAGTTGTCCGCCTTCGTCAACCAACAGGTTCCTGCTGGTTTCACGATCGGAAACCGCCAGGGTGGCCAGCGGTCGTGTTTTCATATGTGCCTGGTAAAGTCCCGCCAGGTCCAGGTCGGTCCTGACATCCACATTATGAACAATGAAAGGAGCGCCGTCCAGGAACCACCTGGCCTTCATGATCCCGCCCCCGGTATCCATCAATCGTTCCCGTTCACTGGAAAAGGCGATCTTCATGCCGAAATTCCTGTTTTCGACGACATAATCCTCCACCATATCAGCATGGTGATGAAGGTTGACAATGATCTCGGAAATTCCATAGTTACCGAGTTGATCGATCACATGCTCCAGCATGGTCTTTCCCTTGAATTTCAGAAGGGCCTTTGGGGTTTTATCGGTAAGCGGACGCAGACGGGAACCCACTCCTGCTGCGAGAATCATTGCCCTTGGTTTTATCACTTACTTGATCTTTTTTGGTTTACATGCCCACTTCTCCTTCACCACCTCTTCACCGCACTTTTTACAGTAATATTTGGTGTGCTTTCCCCTGGATTTCTCCAGCAACAGCGTATAATCCTTGCAAGCCTTCTTACTCATCTGAAATCGTTTGTGTAAAAACGCTTCAGCGCAAAAAATGTTTCAATATTCTTTCCCCAGCTCCCTGTGGATCTCAAGAACCCTCACTCCTTCCTGGTTTCTTGCCCATGCTGCAATCTCGTGTGCAAGGTATACTGAACGGTGCCGGCCACCGGTACAGCCGAAACTGACCATCAGGTGCCGGTATGCTCTCTCTTTATAGACTGTGATCGCTTCCAATAGTTGCTTCCTGATGCTGTCACTGAATTTCTTTACCCCCGGATCGGCTTCAAGGTATTCAACCACCCCTTCATCCAATCCTGTTTGCAACCTGTATTCATCCAGCAGACCAGGATTCTTGATCCACCGGCAGTCGTAAACGTATCCGCCACCGTTGCCCGACAGGTCATCCGGCAAGGGTTTCCTGTACGAAAAGCTGAAGATGGTAAGTGTCAACATATCCGCCACAGGCGGCATCTCACGGTACCGGTCCCTGGTCCCGACCAGTTCATTTAATAACCCGTGCAGGTATTCGCCAACAATTTTTTTATCCACTTTCCCAAGGATCTCACCCATATTTCCCAGTCCGGCAGGGATACTCTGCAAAAACACCGCCTTCTTCTCCACGATACCCCTCAATCCGTATGCCCCAAGCACCTGCAGGCTCCGTACCAGTGCTACCGTATAAAAATCTGCCATGAATTCCTCCCGGTTGACATCCAGGTAACCGGCAAGATTTTCAATATAATACCCAACGAGCTTCTCCCGGTCGGCCGAAGTAAGTCCGGCCTTCGACTCATAAACCAGCGATGCAAGGTCATACTGCAGGGGACCTCTCCTTCCCCCCTGGTAGTCGATCAGCCAGGGTTTCCCGTCTCGGATCATGATGTTCCGGGTCTGAAAATCCCTGAACATGAATCCCTGCAATGGCAAGGATTCGATATGCGTTGCAAATGCCTGGAATTCACTTTCGAGCTTTTGTTCATCGAACGGGACACCCGACAATTTCAGGAAATAATATTTAAAATGGTTCAGGTCCCAGAGGACTGATTGTGCATCGAATGCAGGTCGGGGCACACACAGGGAATAGTCTACATCCTGTCCCCCCTTCAATTGCAGTTTCAGGAGTTCTTCGAGGGATTGACGGTACCGCTCAACCAGGTCCGGACCAAGTTCATCTTCATTCCGCGCTACCACCAGCTCGTGGAGCCTTTGATCCCCGAGATCCTCCTGAAGATAGAATTTCCGGTCATTGCTGACAACAAAAACTTCCGGCACCTGCACTCCGGCACTCCTGAAATGTTCCGTAAAATGCACAAATGCTTCCGTCTCGTTGATATCGGGTGACCAGGTACCGATCACCGTACCCCCCTCACCAAACATCCGGTAGTATCTGCGTGCCGATACGGACCGCGGAATCTCCTCCAGCCTTTGCGGGGGATGCCTGTAATGTTCAGCATACAAATTTAACAGCTCTTTCATGTACTTTAATTATTTCCAGCTCACACCCCATCCCGACCACTATTTGCGGTCGGCGCTCATCGCATAGGTCATCGCCACGGTCCTGTAGATCACGTGACCGAATTTTGTGTAGGGTAGGTAGATGATCACGAACCAGACGCATACCAGGTGGAAGAAGTAAAGATAATAAGCTGCGCTCCAATTCAAAAACCTGGCGGCTTCGATCACTACGCCGGAGGCTGTCAGCAGCAGTATCGCAGTCAGGAATAGCCAGTCGGCATAACTGCTTCGCTCGCTTCCCTCCATTTTCGCCAGCCGGTTCCAGATCATGATTCCCAGTCCGCTGAAAAGCATCAGCGAGGCGATGTTCCCAAGGATCTTGAACGGGTTCGTCAGTGCCAGCGGGTAGAGGTCTGTCACGGCTGCATAGATGGCATAGAGTGTGACCAGCAGGAGGAGCGCAAAGCCGTAGAATACAAGGAAATGCGCCACTTTCCTGCCCCGGTTCTTTTCACATTTGCTGAACCGTGAATGTGCCAGGATATCGTTTTTTACCTTCCAGAAGCTTGCGAAAAATCCGCGCTTAACAGTGTTGTTGAATTCGAAACGGTGCAGATCCTTCCAGAACCGGCTGATCCCCACTGCCGCAATGCCGTAGGAGGCCACGGTGATCAGGAAAAAGGAGCTGTTCAGCCATGCATGTGGAAAGAAATTTGAGTAGTTCACCGGACCTGCGGGTATCGAAAGTGTCCCGGCCAGGTAGATGATCCCGGCGATGATCAGCACAGGAAGCAGGATCGCCAGCGGCAGGAGCTTCGGATTCGAGAGCAACCTGCCCATGAAACGCGGGGTGGCATACCGTTTGTATGTCTGCAAACGCGTGGCTGCCAGCACATCGGCAGGGTTTACGCCGCGCGGACAGTGAGAGGAGCAGTCGCCGCACTGGTGACAGAGCCATACATCGGGATTGCCGATGAGCCTGTCGCGCATGCCCCATCCGGCGTACACCATCTCTTTCCTCGGGAAGGGTTGGTCTTCCGGTGATACGTTGCAAACCACCGAGCAGGTACCGCACTGCATGCAGGTACTCAGGGAAGCACCGCTGATCGCCTCGATCTCTTTTTTAAAAGCTATATCGGGTTTCAGATCTGTCATTCGGTTACATATCTTTAAACGGATTGGGCCCCATGAGGTCGACCTCCTCCATGTAATTGTCGATGTGGTCGATGATGTCACTGAAATCGGTGATCTCCACATACTCGGTACTGATCCGCTCCGGCTCCAGCATCATCGATGACAAAGTCTCTTCGTATATTTCGCTGCGCTGACCGGTGAGTTCGCTTCCGTGGATAAAATGACACTGGTAGTCGTCGCCTGGTTTACAGCCGATCTGCAGGATGCCGTCGTAACCTTTCGAAAGGGCATCGGACACCCATACGCGGTTGACCGAGCCGAGGCAGCGAACCGGGATCACGCGCACGAACGGATTGATCTTCAAACCGTTTCTGACCGCTCCCTCCAGGGCCGGAAGTGCGTCGTTCTCGCAAACGAACACCAGCACACGTGGCTTCTCCTCGAACTCATCCGGCACCTGCACTGCCTTGATCATCTCCGCCACACGGTTGATCGAGTAGTCGGCAAAGCTGATCACGCGCTCCGGGCAGGAGCCCATGCAGATCCCGCACCTTCGACAGCGGTTGGGATTCACCACCGGCGTTCCCGAACCTGTCTCGTCGTATGTTCCAAACGGACACTCCTCCGTACAGCGTTTGCAGTCGGTACACCGCTCCATGTACAATTGCGGGTAGGACTGGTCGCCGGAACGCGGATGCACCGCCTCGCCCCGCTTCACCGATTCCACCATCTGGATCGCCTTCATCATCGCCCCCGAGCCATCCGCCATGGCGGACGGGATGTCCTGCGGTGCACGTATTCCGCCCGCGGCAAAAATGCCTGTCCGCCTGGTCTCATAAGGGAAACAGATGAAGTGGGAATCCGAAAAATCGTATTTCAGTTCGGGGATGCCCTCCCCCAGCCTGTACCCGAGCTTCAGGTCACGGGTATCATTGGGAACCATCCCAGTGGCGAGTACCACCTTGTCGACATGCACCAACAGCTCCTCGCCGAGCAACTTGTCCTGGATCCTCACACCGACCCGGTTTTCGTCTGGTGCGACCGATGTGACCTCCCCCTTGATAAAGACAATTCCGGGATCATCCTGCACCTCATTGTAAAAATCTTCCACGAACCCCGGCGTCCGGATGTCTTTGTACACGATATAGACGATCGCATCGGGATGTCGCTCCCTGGCATAGCGCGCCTGTTTGAGCGAGACACCACAGCATACCGATGAACAGTATGGCAAATGTTCCTGGTCACGGGAACCGGCACATTGCAGGAAGAGGATCGATTCCAGCGGCTGACCGGCCTTGTTGTGCTGTTCGGCCTCGAAATCCACCGATGTGACCACCCCGGGCACCTCGCCGAGTCCGTAAAGAGATTTTCTTTCCGGTCTGTATGGCCTCCAACCCGTGGCTGTGACAATGGCACCGGCAGTTATCTGTTCATTTTTTTTGCCAGCAAGTTGTATGCTGAATGCTCCTGGCTCTCCTTCGATCCGGTCAATGGTGGACCTGGTATGGACCCTGATCTCCGTTTCTTCCCGGATCCTGTCAGCCATTTTCACGGCAATGGGGGCTTGGAGGGTGCGTGAGGACCCGTCAAAAGGGATCTGGCTTTTCCACTGAGCCGCCCATCCTCCGAGTTCATCTGCCTTTTCAACGAGATGCACAACATAACCCGAAGCAGCACCGTCAAGAGCGGCCTGCATTCCGGCCACGCCACCACCGACCACGAGGATCTCAGTACTTGAATTTTCCAGCAGGTAGGGTTCTGGAACGGCCGATTGCTTGAGTCCGGCTACACCCATGCGTATGTAATCTTCAGCTGCTGCCTGTGCATCTTCGCCCGGCTCCATGGCCCAGGCCACCAGCTCCCGCAGGTTCACCCGCTCGGTCTGTATACCGTCTATTTCAAATGCATCATCACGTGTCCCTTTGCCGCAGGCTGCGATGACCAGTTTATCCGGACCGCAGTTTTCAATGGTTTCGGCAAGTAGTCTTGTGCCTTCGGCGGAACAGAGCGCACCGTGTGTTTTGCAAAATGCGGGCTGAAGCTGTCCTGTGAGGGATGCATTCAATGCATCTGTATCGATGTTGTCCCCGATCCGGCAACCTCCGCATATGTATATTCCCGGTTGCTTATCCACGTTCATCAGTTTTCACAAGTATATGTTTTAGTTATAATACTGTTTTGCAATATGTTATAAACTTCGTTTTTTCTCAAGGTGAATAGTTGCCTCGCATAATATTTATATTATAAAGGTGCTCGGCGAACCCTCATCATGTTGTTCTATACTTCGTTCTATATATTGATATCCTTTTGTCATTGCTCCGCTGAAATATCTATGCCCAATGATGAGGGTTTTATTGCTTTTACGGCTGCCGATGCAGCACTTTTTACCGAAGCTGACACGTCCATGGGTCTGAGTGCACACCCCGCCGGGTAAACACCAGGGGGCATGGTTGTGGTCATGAACCCGTCTTCGTCCGCACCTTGGAGGGGCAATCCATTTTCAGGTACGAGGCCTGTTGCGAGGACCACCATGTCAAAGGGACGCGTCTCTTTCTTTCCGGCTTCAATATTTTCGTAGGTTACCTGCAGCGCTTCACCTTCGCCGTTTGCCTTTACTGCGGCCACCTTTCCCTTGTTCAGCGTGATGGCTGGTTTCTGTTTGACCCGCTCCAGGAAGTCTTCATTCCGCCCGGTGACACGCAGATCGATGTAGAATATCGAGATTTTTGTTTCGGGAAGCAGTTCAGACACATTGAGTGCATGTTTGAGAGAAGCGGAGCAGCAGACTGCCGAACAGTAATGGAGGTGATTGCGGTCACGTGATCCCGCGCACTGCACAAATGCCACTGATGAAGGAGTTTTCCCATCAGACGGCCGCGCCAGTTTCCCCTTTCCGGGTCCGGATACAGAGAGCAACCGCTCAAATTCAACATTGGTGACGATATCTGGTGATGCGTTGTAATTCAGTCCTTCTATTGCAGTTGCATCATAGTTTTTCCACCCTGTTGCAACGATCACCGAATGGACCTCGAGGGTGACCTCCTCCTCTTTTGCTTCGAGCTGAATTGCATCATAGCTGCATGCCGCGACACATTTGCTGCAGGAGGGACCTGCACATGCCGCTCCGTCAATTTCGTATTTGCGGGGATAGGCAAACGGGTGGGGCTGGAAGATCGCTTTGGTATGCCCGAACCCATAGTTAAATGCATCACTGCGGGTTTCGGGGCACACTTCCAGGCAGTCACCACACGCGGTACAGCGGTCGTTCACATACATGGGTTTCCTGGTGATAACGGCCTCCATATTTCCAGGTGCGCCGGTGACAGATCGCAGTTCGGAATGCGTGAGGAGCTTGATCCGTGAATTACTGCGTAACCTTCGGTAATTGATCTCCATGCCACAGGCCGGCGGACAGAGTTTTGGGAAGTAATTGTGCATTTTCACCACATTGCCGCCCAGGTGCGACTCCTTTTCCAGGAGCACCACCTCCTTCCCGGCCTCCGCCAGCTCCACTGCAGCTGTCACACCGGTGATCCCTCCCCCTATGATAAGTATTGGTCTCATTATTAATTTTCTATCTTCAGGCTTCAATCATTTGTTTTCACCCGTCGGAAGCGCCCTGAGCTTGCCGAAGGGCAGTCGTCAGTATTCAGTTTTCATTCAGTCGAGAGTTGAGGGTCGAGGGTCGAGAGTTTTTTCAGTTCCCAGACCCCAGTCCGCTGTCTCCAGCCGGCAGCCGTTTTGCAGGCAGCCTTTAGCCTTCAGTTGTCAGCAGTTAGGCTATCCTCTCTCAATCGTGCCCTGAGCCTGTCGAAGGGCCCGTTATCATATGCGGCACCTCCCTTTTGATCATCTCCCATTCGGCATTTTCCGGGTTCCACCTGCAATTGGCAAATACCTCCCAATCCACTTTCATCTTCGGGTGGTCGGTGCGGAAATAGTAGCCCGGCCACCTCGTCTCTTCCCTGAACAGGATGGTACGGATATGTGATTCGGCCTGCCACATCCTGTGTACATTTTCCCAGCAACGCATCAGCTCGTTCGGATCCGACGCCGCCAGTTTATCTGCATCCTCCTTCATGAACTGCATAAACTCAAGTCCTTTTTCCAGGAGGGCCTCCGATGTTTTAAATCCTACCGAGGCACCACCTGCATATTCGTCCATGATCTTTTGTAACCTGAACATGAACATTTTGGGTTTGATAAAATTGGGGTTCACATCCGGATCATTGGCATAATCTTTATGAGTCTCATAGATCTCAAGTGGCTTAAAGACCGTCTCCTTCAGTTCACTGATCCGTGCTTCGGGTATCTCCGGCACCTCAGGATGATCAACGCAGAAAGCGATGGCTGCCTTCCCTGCAATCCGTCCCTCGGTAAACGATCCAGAAGAGAATTTATGAGAGGATGCGCCGGAGGCGTCACCCGCTGCAAACAATCCCTTTACGGTGGTGAGGTTGTCATAGCCCCAGTGGGTATCTTCACCTGCAAAGTCTGCCGGTCCGCTCACCCATGCCCCTGATGCACCAGAGTGGGAACTGATGAAATAGGGTTCACAGGCTGATATTTCAGAAGGTGTCTCTTCAGGCATGATGTTGTGTGAGGCCCAGTTCAGCGCCTGGCTGACGGTCATATCCAGGAAGTCTTCCCATGCTTCCGACTCCAGGTGTTTCAGTTTCCTGCGCGCCTCTTTCTCATCGGGTATATCTGCAACGAGTTTTTGTATCGCCTCTTCCGTGCGCATGTAGATCGGACCGTTGCCCTCTTCAAGTTCTTGCAGCATCAGGTAATTCCGCAGGTTTGCAGGGGTGGGTTTTGCGGTCCCGTAGGGTTTCCAGTTTTCAAGTTCGCCCGCCCGGGTCTCCATGTAATCTTCCCCTTTGGCGTTTGTTGCCTTGGATTTGAAAAGGAGGAACCATGCACCCACCGGTCCGTATGAATCCTTGAATCGCACAGGAACAAAGCGGACCTCCTGGCAGGTCATCTCGGCACCGGCTTTCAGTGTGAAATAGGCACTTGCGCCCGAATTGAAGGGCGGGTACCACGATCTGCCCAGACCTTCACCCACGGAACGCGGACGAAATATATGGACGGCTCCGCCCATGGTGTCAAGCACGGCTTTTGCCCTGAAGACATAGAATTTCATTTCACGTACACTGAATCCCACCGCTCCCACGCAGCGTCCCTCTTCCATGATGGGTTCGGTGATGAATACGCGTTCGTAATATTCACCATTGTCACCCAGCTCCTTCAAAGCTTTTTTTGCAGCTTCCGAAACAATGTTTTTATAGGCCTCACCATGGATCATAATCTGCCAGCGTCCCTCGTTCACATAATTGCCATCATCGTCCTTCCAGATCGGCAATCCCCATTTCTCGAAGAGGTGTACCGTGGAATCCACGTGCCGCGCAATGTTCGCCACCAGGTCCTCCCGTGCGATCCCCATCAGGTCGTTTTTCACGTAATTCACATAGTCCTCGATGGTGTTCTTCCCGTTTTTCAGTCCGAGATAGAGGTTGATGGCCGACAGCCCCATGGCCACTGCGCCACTGCGTTCCATCGCAGCTTTGTCAACAAGCGTGATCTTCAGGTTATTTTTCTTTGCCCAGTGTGATGCTTCAAATGCCGCACCACAGGCAGCCATGCCGCCACCCAGGATCAACAGGTCGGTCTCGACATATACAGTTTCAAATTGTTCAGCTTTCATTTGGGTTTTGGATTGTGTTCGCCTGCACCAGGCCGGCAAAATGAAAAGAGTGGTTTTATTTCCTGAAGAGGTCTGTACCCAGACTCTCCGGCTCAGTTCTGAGCTCCGGACCTTTCAGATCGTGGTCTCCATCGGAAAATCCTCCGTCGACCGACAGGGATCCTTCAGGGATGGTGCGGATCGGAAACTTGAACCGCTTCACCTGCTTGTTACGAAAACGTATGGACCACATGATCGCGTCCGTACTTCGCCAGGGCTGCACCACCGCACCCAGCGGCATGAAATCGGCATATCCCCTCACTTCAATCGCCTGGTTGGGACAGATCTTCACGCAGCTGTAGCATTCCCAGCACATATCCACTGCACGGTTGTATGCTTTGTTCGATTCTTTGTCCAGCACCATCAGGTCGTTCGGACAGATGTACTGGCAGGCGGTCTTGTCAAGTGCTTTGCATCCATCGCACTTTTCACTGATCACAAAACTCGGCATAATCTGGTTGAGTTGGTGTAGGAAGCAAACATAGCAAATTATCGGTCTGAACAGACTGAAAAATTCACCGGCAACGAAATTTAGAACGGATTTAAGGAGAGGTGGGTCAGTGGTTCAGTCGGCAGTCGGCAGTCAGCAGCAGGCTGCCCTTCGACAGGCCAAGGTCCCAAATCATCTGTATTAAATCTGGTTGACTCACCGCTGGAGACCGGCGACTGGTGACTGGAGACTTAATGGGGAATACTGCGAACTGCGAACTGTGAACTGCGAACTGCGAACTGCCGACTGCGAACTGCGAACTGCGAACTGCCGACTGCCGACTGCCGACTGCCAACTGAACCTACCCCTGGTATCCCGTCAGATACTTATACTTTTCCTGTCGTTTCTGCCAGCGGTCACGGGCAAATTGCTGCATATCGGAAACGGTATCGGTTTCATCCAGGATCTCGAAACCGAGCAGCGTCTCGATGATGTCCTCCATGGTCACCACCCCCTGCAATCCGCCGAAATCGTCCACGACCACCGCGATATGTTCTTTCCGGTCGAGCAACTCCTCCCATACAGAAAAAATGGGGCGTGACTGGTAGGTGATCAGGATATCACGCTTCAGGTCTCCGAGTTTTTTGTCTCCCTGCTTTTTGGAAAGATTCTCGAATACCGACTGCCTGAAGACATAACCGGTGATGTTGTCCATGGTCTCATTGTAGACCGGGATCCTTGAAAACCGCAACAGTGATGCCACCTTCGGAAACTCCTCCAGTGTCATGTTCTCATCCGCTGCAGCCACCACCACGCGCGGGGTCATGATCTCCCCTACCTTGAGGGTCCGTAACTTTAAAATGTTCTGGATGATCTTGTTCTCCTTCTCTCCGAAAACACCCTCTTCACGACCTATACGTGCAAGCGCCGACAGCTCCTCCCTGCTGGTGGTCTTGTCCTGTTTCCGGCTTGAAAAAACCTTTGTAAAAAGTGCCGACATCACTACCAGCGGATAGGTGAATACAATGGTCACCCTGACTGCCTGACCAACAAAAATCGCAAGCTGACGCCAGTACCGCGCACCGATCGTCTTCGGTATGATTTCAGAAAATACCAGGATCAAAAGGGTCAGAACACCTGACACCAAACCGAAATACACCTCGCCGAATACCTTCGTCGCCTGGGCTCCAACGCCCGCCGCTCCAATCGTATGCGCAATGGTGTTCAGGGAAAGAATTGCGGAAAGCGGCCGGTCGATCTTCTGCTTCAGGCGGATCAGCCGGGCAGCTGTCTTGCTTCCTTTTTCCGACTTCACGACCAGGTAGGCCTGGGGCGTGGTGAGCAGCACTGCCTCCATGATGGAACAGAGGAAGGAGACAAATAGTGCAAGGAAGAGATAAAAGATTAGTAATGCCATCCGTCAGAAATTTCAATAAAGATATAAATCTAAAGGTAAAAATGGATGGGAATAAGTATTGGAATGTTGTTGTTTATCACTCATGCTTCTTCTTGAGACGTTTATAGAAAAAGGCAAACGCCACCACCATGAAAATGACCCATACAACAAGGTCGGCAAGGAGCACCGTCCTTGCATGTCCGACTTCATTCATACGCAGCATTATACCGGCAAGCAGCCCCAGGAATGAAATTATCCCGGTAATGATCATCAGGTATCTCATATCTTCAATCGCATTTAATAAACTAACAGCAGTAATCGCAAGTTGTTCATTATCAACACGCGGTGATCCTGCAATCGAAATATGTTTCCCATGAAAAAGAGAAATCAATGCAAAATTTCAGCGTACAACCCTCAGAGCAACGGACGAAGCAGATCGGCCCACAAAGCATAGCCCTTTTTATTCATATGGGTTCCGTCAGCCGAAAACAGCGAATCCAGCGGCTGCCCATCTTCATCCACCATGCTGCTGTACACATCGGCAAACAGAACATGGTCATATTCCCCGGCCAGGGCACCCAGCAACCGGTTGACCTCCCGCACCTCAGGCAGTGTATTGATCCGGGAGAAACTGGGTTTCGGACTTACCACGATCACTCGGGTACCCGGAAGCTCAGCCTTCACGCGATCAAGGAATTCCCGCACATTCTCCGCGATCTCTTCAGCAGGCGTACCCCGATTGACATCATTGTTTCCGAAAAAATAGACGATGACCGATGGATCATAAGGCTTCACGATCCGGTCAAAATAGGCCAGGGCATGAACGGTCCTGGAACCCCCAAAACCCCTGAGTATCACATCCTTTTCAGGAAAATCCCTTTCCACACCATACCACAACCGTATGGTTGAACTCCCCAGAAACAATACCGGATCCTCACCCGGCGGATCGACGCGGTCCATCTCCCTGAACATCGTGATCACCTCCTCATATCCGTATTCAGGCCTGATCGAGTCAAACTGCATCGGCACATCTCTGAAATAATAGAATTGATCATATTTCTCACCAACCGTCAATTTGAAACCGGTATGCCCCTTGCTTAATGATGTACGCGCCATCTTCAGCGAAGCTTCAAACCACCCCTGGTTTTCATCAATTGGAGCTGTTGCGATGGTTTCTCCATTTTCCTGTATGCTGAATGTTTCCGGCTTTCCCCCGGGCGTGACCAACTGTACATGAAGCTCTTTCTTATCGCTGGTCCAGGCTCTTACCATCGTTCCCTTTATCTGTTCACCTGTCTCCCTGCCCAGGGTCAGCGTCCGGAGTTCACAATGATTTGTATAGGTGTTGCTGTTGATAAAGAGCGGGTAGCTGTCTTTTCCGGATTCATCCGTATCAGCAATATTCACATTCAGGTGAAACTGCTGCCCGATCATCATCTCCGTGTTGTACAAACGTGCCGGAATGAAACCTTCCAGGCAGTATCCCCCGGCTCTCTTTTTCATCCGTACCTTGATCTCATGCACACCGGGAAATGGTGCTGCAAGATTGTAATCGAATTTATTGACAGTCACGCTCCCATTTTCCATGGGGTACATCAGGTACTGCACCATCTGATCGGTACACTTGTCTGCTGATATAAATATTTCAACCATCTCACCCGGACCAGAAGTTCCTTTTTTGAGCATCACCTCATCATCACTCACATCGACAAAGAACCAGAGTCCGTCCTCATCCCATCCGAGCAGCAGATCGCAAACGAGATCACCTTTCCCGCTGTTCCCAAATTTATCCGATACCAAAGGATATAGAATTCCCTGTCCTTCCCAGTCATCCTGCTCCCCGTTAATTTTTATGTCCTGCACGAGAGGCAGATGTTCCTGTAACATCTCTTCCTCACTGCAACCAAATACAATAACCAGGAAAACTGAAATCGTGAAGATCTTTCTATACATCACCATAATTTTTGAATCAGATTTATTAGAATGACAAGTTAACCATCATCTCCCTGAAATAAAAGTGTGTTGTCACCATTTTCAACCATCAATATACTGACTGTATCCCATGAAATCTGAATGAAGCAATTCATTCCATTCCTTCCGAAACCAATGCCACAGCAGCATTCACTGTCTGAAATTCCTGGACAGACATTCATCCAGATAAGCTCCGAAAGCTGAATCCGAGTCCGGAACCTGCTTTACAAAATAATGGTCTCTACCGGAACTATCAGGAAACCACCGACATCCCTTCTCCTGGTCAAAATCGAGTCTACCCCTGCCCGTATTGTGCAAAAAGTCTCCCTCACCATTCACAGCATAATAGATGGTCGCAAGGTCCCAGCTGGGTCGTTGATCATCCAGGGTCTTCCCCCCATAGTTTCCCAGCCAATACGTATATGCCCGCCGAACAATATGGTCTTCCGGGGTATGTTTGAGTGAACTACCTGTCATCACGTCGTTGCCTGCATCCACGAACCAGACAGGCCGTGGAAACACATCCACCAGGGTATCGGTATAAGGTGCAGTTCCGTTGAAAAAGAAATTCCAGTCACGGTGGTAAAACCCATCTTCCGCATTCGCCCCCAGTGCACCCAATGCTACCCATCTCTTCACCTTTTGCTCTACCAGGGATGAGCCGGTTAGCTCAGAGATACTGTCAGCCTCTGATACAAGGAGATCATACAACCCTTTTGTATGTCCGATGGTTATATATGTTACACTGGTATCCGGGGCGGAAGCAAGTAGTCGTCTGCACAATAGCACATGGGGAAATGCATCCTGGATTGCCATAAGATCATGTCCGTATAAAGCCGTGTCAGACGCAAGCTTCCTGGCATTCATCTTGTCAACCGGATCTCCCACTATGCTATCACCAGCGGCACCGATTGGCAAATCAGGCTTTCCATATGCGGTATTGATCGCATCGATCACCCCGACACCCCATGGAACCTTCGAGGAACTATAGATACACCCCAGGATCTCCGCCTTTCCCTCATCCGCATATACATGTAACAATGCAAGGGCACCTGCATCGTCACAATCTGATCCCATGTCTGTATCCAGGATGATCAGCACAGGATCATCATTATTATCTGCCGGTTCTGCACATCCGGCAAAGAGCATGAAGATCATTGTAACCAGACATAAGCATACATGGAATGGAGACTGACGGAGAGGTTTCATTATTTCTGTATCTACAGGGTTCATGGTTTGTATTTGTTATCTCTGTTCGATGGTCTGTTTCAACATCATACCCATCCATAGGAGCAGCCTGGAATACTCCTTCCGGGTGTTCATTCAGCCTGGATGGACTGACCAATATCCTGTCACCGGAAACTGCCGGCATTTACGTTCCCGAAGACTGTCATAAGCGCTACCACCATCCCATCAGGCTGATGAACCAGATCTTCAGACTGTTTTTTAAACGATGCCTGGTCATCCTGAATTTCCATGCCGCTCCCCTTTTTCTCTTTTCCGCTTCAGATGTCTTATTGTAATGTGGAAACGGTACATCAGGCACTTCACATTCCAGGAAAGCGCAGAGTTCCTTCCATCCGTCTCCCTTTGTGAAATCCACTACCAAAAGATCATCAGGACGTTCCGCGAAATAGGTTTTCACCTCCGCGTTGTGCCTGTTGTAAGTTTCAATTGTATTTTCACGGTGCTGTGCCGGAATCCCTTTTCCCCTGCCATAGATCCATTCATGGTGCGCAGCCGGAAGGTTGCCGATGTGTTTGGATACGCTTTTGTACCAGGATTCCGGATCACGAAGTGTCAGTATGAATTTTGAACCGGGAAAGCAACTGTCCAGTTCCCTGTAGATCATGAACCATGGAGTATCTTCCACAGCATCATACCCTTCCAGCATCTTTTCGATCCTTTTCCAGTTACCACGAAGAATGGGAATCAGGGCACGAGGGGTTGTATCCTTAACGGAATAGCCCAGTATCTTCAACGCCTCCCTTAACGTGGAGGTCCCTGTCTTCTGAAAGCCGGTGCCGATGATCTTTCCCTGCATATAAAGAGAGTTTTAGGATCATCAAAGATAGGAAAATCAGTCGAGAGTCGAGAGCGGGGTAATGGGTAATGGGCAAGGGGCAAGGGGCGACTCACCTACTGTTTCTGCAGATGCACATCCATTTGCGGGAACGGGATATTGAGACCCTCTTTTTCAAAGGTTTTATAAACCCGCTCATTCATCTCGAAAAACAGTGGCCAGTAGTCTGCTGACTTGACCCAGGCGCGGACGGTAAAATTCACCGAGCTGTCGGCCAGTGCCGAAATCGCAATAAAGACAGCCGGATCTTTCAATACCCGGTCATCACTTTCAAGCAGGTCGCGCAATACCTTTTTTGCCTTGTCAGAATCATCCCCGTATGCGATCCCAAATGTCCAGTCGACCCGCCTGGTCTCTTCAGCAGAATAATTGGTCATGGAGGAGTTGGACAGACCGCCATTCGGGATGATGATGATCTTCGCATCGGGAGTTTTCAGAACCGTATTAAAGATCTGTATCTCTTTCACGGTACCGGAATACCCCTGTGCTTCGATATAATCTCCAACCTTGAAGGGTTTAAAAAGCAGGATCATCACCCCGCCTGCCAGGTTCTGAAGGGTGCCAGACAGCGCAAGCCCGACCGCCAGTCCGGCAGCACCAAGGATCGCAATAAAAGAGGTCATTTCTACCCCCACCATTCCGAGCACACTGATGAACAACAGTGCACGCAGCAGGGTTCTTGAAAGGGTCTTCAGGAACGGTTTGAGTGAGGGATCGATGTTGCTGCGGTCCATCATCTTGTTCATACCCCTTACCATCAGCTTGATCAGCCAGATTCCAAGGATCAGTACCACGATGGCGCCGATGAACTTCGGACCATAGGTGACAAAAATTTCTGTAAGCTTCGAAATGATCTGTTCGGTATTCATTTTTGGTAATATTTATTATTTATTGCAGGACAACTTTAAGACCAGAGAAATAGATTTATGTTCGATTTCCTGATGAACGCTTGACACTGTTTCAACATGGTGAAGTAATTTCATGCCTGGCAATCTCCCCTTCCCTTATCAGCCTGACCTCACTGCCCCAGGTCTCCCGTAATAAATACCTGGTCCCGGCAGTTTCAAAAAAATGATCGAAAATCATCACAGGGAGATCTCCAACTGCTCCATTTCAAGAGGTTCTCCTGCTTGCAGGTTCAAATTCCCGGCTCCAGCTCAAAGCATTTCCCTGCTTGCAGGATCAGAATTTCTGAACCACCTGGATAATACACCTTCACCTTCATATCGTAACGGGGATGAAATACTGCACGTAAAAGGGAGCCATTTTTCCATTCCATGTCGATCTTTACATTTCCGCGTGCCATGAGCCCCTTCACCGATCCATCGGTCCAGGCTGCCGGAAGGGCCGGCAGTAGCCTGATGATCCCATCCTCGTGTGACTGCAGCAACATTTCTGTTACTCCGGCCGTATACCCGAAGTTCCCGTCGATCTGGAAGGGAGGATGCATGTCGAACATATTATCGGCGAGCGAACGTTCAAGCAAAAGCCTAACATGTTCATGCGCCATCTCACCATCCAAAAGCCTTGCACTCAGGTTGATCAGCCAGGCCCTGCTCCAGCCGGTCCCTGCTCCTCCATTTGCAAGACGATGGTCCAGGGTCTTCCTGACAGCTAAAAACAGATCCGGTTCTGTCTCTGAAGATACGGCCTGGCCGGGATGGAATCCATACAGGTGCGACATATGCCTGTGCCCGGGCTCCGGCTCATCGCAGGGTTGGTCCCACTCCAGGACCCTGCCGTCCGGACCGATGACGAACCCCGGTCTGAGCTGAGAAAGCTGTTGTCTGACCGTATCTGTAAAGGCTGTATTTATTTCAAGTATCTCAGAGGCTTCAAGAAAATTTCCGAAAACCTCGGCGATGATCTGCTGATCCATGGCGCTGCCCATGCAGGTGGCCACAGGGTTCCCGGATGGCCCGATAAACTGATTTTCCGGGGAGGTCGATGGTGCTGATACCAGGGTCTGATCACGCGGATCCTCATTGATCCAGTCACTGTAAAACATGACTGTCTCCAACAATGCCGGGTAGACCCGCTCCTCCAGGAACGCTGTATCCCGGCTGTATTCGAATCCATACCAGTAGTGTTGCATGATCCACCCTCCTGCACCAACAGAACAACCCCAGTAGGCAGTGGCCGCCCTCATCCAGGTGGGAACCCAAAGATCGGTAGCATGCGGAATGAAGCTGCCCCTGCAACCGAAATTTTTCCTTGCAGTCTCTTTTCCGCTCTCCACCAATCGGTCGATGTAATCGTAAAGTGGTTCGTTCAGTTCAGACAGACCGGTCATGTCTGCAAGCAAGTAATT
>CAKZNC010000069.1 GCA_937129385.1 uncultured Bacteroidota bacterium | reverse complement strand
CGGTTATTCCGACCTCGGCAGCTACGGAGCTGAGATCGCCACCCCAAACCTTGACCGGCTGGCAAAGGAAGGGGTCAGGTTCAGACAGTTCTATAACATGGCAAAATGCAACCCGACCAGATCGAGTCTGCACACCGGAATCTTCTTCGGAGATGAGTCCGCACTATCCCTGGGAGCCGGAATGACCGAAAGCGGCTACCATACCTTATTCGTCGGAAAAGAACATTATGATGGGTGGGTGCCGGATCATTGCTATGCAGCGAACTGCTTCGACAACAGCATCACATTCTGGGCCATGAACAATTACTTTCTGCAGTCCGACGGCAGCTATCCGAACAAATATTTCATGGACGGGATGGAAATCCGACCCGAAGATATACCTCACAATGATGAAACCTGGTTCTTGTCGGATGTCATGACCGACAATGCGATCAGGCTCCTTGAAAACACAGCCCGGGATGAGGAGCCTTTCTTCCTTTACCTCTCTTACCTCAATGCCCATTATCCCCTCCAGGCGAAGGAGGAGGACATTGCGAAATACAGGGGCAAATACCTGGAGGGATGGGATGTGCTCAGGGAACGAAGGTTCAGGAAACAAAAGGAGATCGGACTGGCTGAGGACGACTGGGAACTCAGTCCGCCCTCAAGCAATATCAACAGGTTCAGGGGACATCCTGGAGGTTCAGCGGAGATCAGGGAGAAAATTCCGGTGTATACTGAATGGAACGCCCTTTCCGATTCCGCAAAGGCTGAAAAAGACCTGGAAATGGCTGTTTTTGCAGCGCTTGTTGACAACATGGATCAAAATATAGGGAGGGTGATGAGCTACCTGGATGAAACCGGACAAATTGATAATACCATCATCATGTATATGTCCGATAACGGCAGCTGTCCGTACGACAGCAACCGTGATTTTGAACTTCCACCAGGACATCCCGAATCCTTCAGAACCCTCGATCCCAAATGGGCAAATGTCGGAAATACACCTTTCAGGTACTACAAACAATATGGATTTGAAGGTGGTGCCAATACCCATTTCATCGCCTGGTGGCCTGGAAAGATAGAAGGGGAGAGGATCATCTGTCAAACCGGGCACGTCGTGGATGTGTTACCCACTATTTTTGAAATTGCCGGGGTTTCACTTCCGGCAGGGCAGCAGATCGACGGACGTTCCCTGGTGCCGCTGTTCGAAGGCAAGCAAAGAGAAGATCATCCATACATGGTGTCTGGACTCGATAAATTCAGGATGTACCGGGAAGGGGACTTCAAACTGGTGCGGGTAAACGGTGAACAATGGCAGCTTTATAACCTGGCGGAAGATCCGACTGAGATCCATGACCTGGCCGGTTCGAGACCTGGCCTGGTGGATGAAATGTCAAAACGCTACAAGGAAAGACTCGGTTCGCCTTAGAAACGTATCCCCATGACCAATACATCATCGATCTGGTCAAGCTTGCCCTTCCATTCATCGAATATCATCTGCAGGATCCTCTTTTGTTCATCCATGGGACGTTCATGTACTTCTAGAAGCAACTCCTTAAATGGCTTGTATTTGAATTTCTTACCGTCCTTGCCACCAAACTGGTCTGGAAAACCGTCAGAAAAGAGGTAGATCCTGTCACCCTTCTTGAGCTGAATGGTATGGCGCGTGAAATTGGTCATGTTATCATAGTAGGCGACCGGCATGTTATTCCCCTTGTATTCGATCATCTCGCCCTCCCTGATAATGTACATGGGATTGTTGGCCCCTGAGAACTCCAGTTGCCTGGTTTTCCTGTCATAGATCAGCATCACCATGTCCATTCCATCCTTCTGTTCCCCCGGCTTTCCCTCCTGTTTCAGAGTCCGCGCAATGCTGACCCGAAGTTCATTCAGGATCTCATCCGACCTGTCGAAATCCTTTTCATTCACGATCTCATGCAACATCGTGATCCCCAGCATGCTCATCAGCGATCCAGGGACACCATGACCTGTACAGTCTGATGCCGTAATGAACACTTTACTCTCCCTCTGGGAGATCCAGTAAAAGTCTCCGCTTACGATATCCCTTGGCTTCAGCATGATGAAGTGTTCCGCAAAGAGGTTTTCGAAAACATCTGCCGGCGGGAGGACCGTGCTTTGTATTCGCTTGGCATAGTCAAAACTGTACTTGATCTCCTTGTTCTGCCGTTCGATCTGCTCTTTTTGCATGCGGATCTCTTTCGTGCGTTCCCTGACCTTGTCTTCGAGTTCGCGGTTGACCTTGTCCTTTAGTGCGGCATTTTCCCTGAGTTGCATGATGATGCGCTTCTGTGCCAATTCCCTGTCCCGTTTCAGCAGGTTGATCTTTCCCCCAAGGCCGACTGAAAATGTAACGATCTGGAGAGAGACACCGATCTCCAGGCCGTGCTTTCCAATGGTCAGGTCATTCAGGAATACGAGCAGGAATACCCCGATGATCAAAAATATATTGGCGATCAGGAAATATGTGGCAGGGGCAAATTTTTTCTTTCGCAGGATAAATGCCGGCATGATCGCCAGGAATAGCGAGGCTACCGCCGAGATGATGTTGATCGATAACAGGAGGACCGTAAGGAGATATGGGATCTTAAACCCACGGTTGCTCAGCGTGATGGTAACCAGCTGAAGGACCAGTCCGCTGACAATAAATGCGATGGCAAGCAGGAGGATCCTGTCCCAGACCCTGAGATTTTTCGGCGTATCCAGGTATGCACGTCCCAACAGCAGGAAACAGAGCAGGAAGATCTCGAGCAGAAATGTGTTGATCGGTTCGTTGGTAAACTGGTACATCACCTCGTAGATATAGCCCTCCTTGTTGATGAAAAGGGCGATAAATGCTATGATGTAAAGGATGTAATAAAGGTAACTAACCTCTCTCACCTGTATATAGATGGTAAGGTGGTACAGGATCATGATGATCATGATTCCCAGGAAAAATCCAAAGATCACACGGCGCTTTTTATCCTTATCGATGACATTGTCGTGTGACGACACAGTGAAGGTCAGCTCCGGAATTACCGTCTCTTCGATGATCGTGGTGGAAAGGTAGATGGTATCCTTCTCCCCGGGTGCGATGTAAAACCTGAGATCATCCGAACCACTGATGTTGAAGTCCTTTTCTGAAGGATCTACCTTGTACCCTGAGGTCCGCTGGGTGATCACCCCGTTGGGAAACCGCTGGTAGAGTTTGAACTGCCCAACGGTGCTGAACAATCCAGGCTGCAAATGAAAGCTTACACTCTCAGGTGCACGGTTGACAAAAACAAACCTGAACCAGAGGCAATCTCCTGGTTTGATCTGGTCGAACCCGAGCGACTCATTGCTGAAATCAAATCTTTGGAACTGGTCCCTATAGTAGGGACTGTAAACCGCTGATATATCAAAGCTGCAGTTCGGATCATGGTGAAAATATACCTGGTAATCACTGAGCGACTCCTTTAAAATATAATCGGTAAGCACCATAGGTTTCTGAGCATGAGCGAATTGTGCTAGAAACATAATGACAGGAATGATCACTATTCTTATCCGGATGCTTTCCATCTGAATGTAAATATATTAAAGAAAGCAAAACAAGCGACCTTTAATATCAAATCATTTCAACAGCCACTCCCATGTATACTGCCTCTTACAGCGCATGATAATTGCTGAACTTGCATCTACAGTTTAAGAAAATCGTATCTTTACATCCGGATGCACCGCAAGATTGATCTATACCGTTCAGGCAGACTTGTTCTGTTTGGAATATCGATCCTGATGATTTCCTGCAAGGGAAATCTGAATCAGTCCACCCTCTTTGAGGATGACTTTGACCGGCTTCCCCTGGGATATATCTCATCGAATACCGGTCCGCTTACAGAATATCACTACATCCCCGGATCCGGCCAAAGCGGACCCTGGACAGTTACCTCCTTTGGCTGGCAAAAGGAGTACAATACCGCATGGGAGATCGTCAGTAATGAGAACGGAAATTTCCTTCGCCAGAATTACCACAAGGTCAACAAAAATCTCGACCCTGTCAGCCCCCATATGCACCCCATGATCGTTGCTGGTGACAGTATCTGGCATGACTACAAGATCGAATTCAGTTTTTCGCCGGGAGCCCTCCTGGATAAATGCGGGGTTGTCTTTAAATACCAGGACGACCGGAACTATTACTTCTACGGGATGGAAGGGAATGTGCTTATGCTGAAGATGGTCCGGCATGCCACCGCTCCCCACCGCCCCTATGAAGAGGTTATCGCCTCGGTACCTTTCGACTGGAAAGTGGGTAAAAAATACAAGGGAGAGATCTCCATCAAACAGAACCGGATCTATACGTTGCTTAATGATTCCCTGAGCATGGGGGGAGTTAATAACGCGTTCTTCCGTGGAAAAATCGGCTTTCTGAGCGATGTTCCGGCTGAATTCTATGAGATCAAGGTCTCCACCCTAAACAGGGAGAAAAGAAAGATCAATCGTTACAGGAGACGAATTTCTACAGAGCGCTCCATGCGCATCAATGAGAATGCCCGCCCGGTTGTCTGGAAAAAATTATCAACCCCTGGCTTCGGAGCAGGAAGAAACTTGCGTTTTGGAGACCTGAACGGGGATGGAGAAACCGATCTTCTCATCGGACAGGTGGTTCACCACGGACCGGGAGACGCTTATTCCGAACTCAGTTGTCTGACAGCAATGACCTTCGATGGTGAGTTGCTCTGGCAAAAAGGTACACCCGATCCGGACAATTACCTTCTAACCAACGATGTCGCCTTCCAGATTCATGACCTGGATGGGGATGGAGACAGGGAAGTGATCTATACCATGAACTTCATGATCCATGTAGTGGACGGAAAGACGGGCAAAGTACTGATGCGCAGGCCAACACCGGCATCAGTTCCGCCGGCCGACAAGTATTCCCGGATCCTCGGCGACTGTATCTTTTTTTGTGACATCAGCGGTAAAGCGCGTGACAGTGACCTGATCATCAAAGACAGGTACTGGAACGTGTGGGCCTACAATGAACACCTGGAGCTGTTGTGGACACAGCAGTGTAACACCGGACATTATCCTTACGCATATGATGTGGACGGCGACGGCAGGGATGAACTGGCAATCGGGTATTCCCTGATCGATGATGACGGATCATTTATTTGGAACAGGGAAGATGAGATCGGTGACCATGCAGATGCGGTGATGATCACGTCAATGAACCACCCGGCCGATAGTGCACTGAAAATTATTTATGGCGCCAGTGACTGGGGAGCAATGTTCCTGGATACAGCAGGAAATGTCCTTGTGCATCATCCGGTCGGACATGTTCAGAATCCCGCCATTGCAAACTTCAGATCAGACCTGCCCGGACTTGAAATGGTCTCTGTCAATTTCTGGGGAAACCAGGGGATCATACATTTTTATGATGCACTCGGAAATATCTATCACTCTTTTGAACCAGGTCCGTACGGAAGCATGTGCTTTCCAGTGAACTGGAAAGGTGACGGGGAAGAATATTTCCTCCTGAATACAAATCCGGGTGACGGGGGAATGTTCAACGGCAACGGGCAATTGAGCGTCCCCTTCCCGGATGACGGCCACCCTGATATGTGCAACGCGGTTATTGACCTTACCGGGGATGCCAGAGATGAGATCATTACCTGGGACCAGGACGAGATATGGGTTTATACACAGGCAGGAGAACAACGCAAAGGACGTGTTTATCAACCCGTTCGAAATCCATTGTATAATTATTCGAATTACCAGTTCACAGTTTCTGACCCGGGCTGGAATGATGATTAACCTTTCGCAGACTCACTTGTTATTAATATACATGGCAGTCATGCCAAAAAATGCTTATATTGCCAGTAGTGTTCGTTGAAAGACCGATGAATAAAAAATATTGAAGAACTGGTATTTGGCACGGGATTTGATTTAAAATAGCAAAGAACACAATAAAATAATTGCAGGAGGATATGTCATGAAAACTTTAACATTCATACTTACAAGTGCAGCATTCTTGCTGGCATCCTGTGGATCAACAGGTTACACATCGTATAGCGGATATGATGATGTCTATTACAACCCGGAAGATGCACAGCCTGTTGTTTCAGCAGATGCAGCGGTGACTCCCGAAGTTGCGATGAATACGAAGGCACTTTACCAGGAGGATACCATCAACTACGACGAGCTCTCTGATTACGAACGATACAGGCTTGAAATGGAGGGAGAACTCGCCGATCAGGGCTATGAACCCGACCAGGAGCAGGTTGAATACCAGGACGAATACAACGGGAATTCAGAAGCTCCCACCGTTATCAATAATAACTATTACTATGATACGGATGATTATTACTACTCCTCACGGATCAGGAGATTCTCCGATGAATTTTATGGATGGGACTATTATGATCCTTACTACACCGGGATGAACTTCTATACCGGTTCACCCTATCATTGGGGAATGAGTATCGGTTGGGGATATCCTTCCTATTATTCCGGCTACTATTCTCCTTATTGGAGATACAATACATATTATCCAAACAGCTACTGGGGTAGCCCGTATTATTCAGGATACTATGGCGGATACTATGGCGGCTACTACCCATACGACTATTATTCTTCAAGGTATTACGGCGGGTATTCAGGATATTATGGATATTATCCCAATTACCACCATCATTATACAGCCAGCAGGCATCCGAACTATGTATCGGGTGGCAGATATGGTACCTTCTATAACAGCTCCCTTTCGAACAGGTCGACTTACGGGTACAGCAGTGGAATCACCAGCAGATCACAGAGCAGAAAAGGTGATGCGCGCAACAACGACCCACGCTACCGTGGCCGTTCTGGGAATGTTGGCAGCCCAGGGACTTCACGGACCTCTGATGCGGACTCCAAGACTTTTGTAGATCCGAAAACAAACCGGAAAACAAGTACGGGATCTTCCGATGCGACAAGAACACGAACAGATGCCAGAACAACCAGGACAACCGCCGACAACAGGAGCAGTGATCGTGGAAACAGGGGCGATGATCGTGGAAACAGCGGCAATAACGGCAACAATGGCAACTCCGGAAATAACGGTAACCAGGGTGACCGTGGAAACCACTACGGAAACGACCGTCCCGATAACAACACGAGGGATCGTGGAAACCAGGATCCCCATGGAAATGATCGTGGGAACAACGGCAACGCTCGTGGAAATAATGGAAACAATGGGAATGACAATGCTGTGAAGTCTACCACAAGGGACAATAGCAGAACCAACCGTACGGTGACAACTACACGGCCCGCGAATTCACGGAATGCGTCCAGTACAAGATCTCAAAACAGGACCTACAGTCCGAATTACAATAAGCCCCGGACTACAACACGCTCACAAAATGCGAGGCCTGCAACGCGGACCTATTCAACCCCATCGAGCAGCTCAAGAAAGAGTTCGAGTTCTTATACAAGGTCAAGTACAACACGGAACAGTTACACCAGGCCCAGCAGCTCCAGCCGCAGCAGCAGTTCATACAGCAGGCCCAGCAGTTCAAGCCGAAGCAGCAGCTCCTACAGCAGGCCCAGCAGTTCCAGCCGTAGTAGCAGCTCCTACAGCAGGCCCAGCAGTTCCAGCCGTAGTAGCAGCTCCTATAGCAGACCGAGCAGCTCAAGCCGCAGTAGTAGTTCCTACAGCAGCCCCAGCAGAAGCTCAAGCAGAAGCAGCAGCTCTTACAGCCGCTCTTCATCCAGTAGCTCAAGAAGCAGCGGAAGCAGCTCGAGAAGCAGTAGCAGTAGCTCAAGGAGCTCTTCGCGCAGATAAAATACGAAGGGACATCATTCCGGGAGGATCATCCTCCCGGATTTTTCACAATTTTATAGCTAAACATCATGAAGACACGTTATTATATAATTATAATGACCATGTTCCTGGCCGCCTCAGTTGGCGCACAGGACCAGGTCCAGGCATTCCGCTACTCACAGGTCTATCCCGTGGGAACAGCAAGATACATGGCAATGGGCGGAGCTTTTGGTGCAGTAGGAGGTGACTTTACAGCCGCCTCCGTGAATCCGGCTGGTCTTGGAATTTACCGGACTTCTGAATTCACCATTACACCTTCATATGTCATCAATACCACGGCATCAAATTTCCAGGGGACAACGATCCGGGACCAGGCAACCAACCTGGGTATCGGCAACCTTGGACTTGTGACATCTTACAATAGCAACAGAACGCAGGGGGTTGTCAGTACAACACTGGCATTCGGATACAATGCGCTGAACAATTTCCATAGTTCCTCACTCATCCGGGGAGTCAATAACAATTCATCCCTCCTGGATAATTTCATGCTGTATGCCAATGAAAACCAGGATCTTGATATATTCTATGAAGACCTGGCCTATCAGACAGGGCTTATGCCATATGATACCCTGGCACAGGAATACTGGCACGATATGCTGCCTGATCCTGGTATCGGGTATGATGGTTATGGAGAAGAACAGGTAAGAATGAGGGAAACCTGGGGGTATATTGGTGAATATGTATTCTCTGCAGCGATGAATATCAGTAATAAACTGTACCTGGGTGGAACCTTCGGTATACATGCCGTCCGGTTTAATGAGGATATCTATCACCAGGAGACAGATGTGAATGGCGAAATACCTGTTTTCAATGCGTTTGATTTTGGTGAATACAATTCAACAAGAGGCTATGGATATGTCTTTAAGGTCGGGATGATCTTCAAACCCATACAAATGTTGAGGATCGGCGCCTCTTTTCATGCGCCCGTTACTTATAAATTGACAGACGATAAGTTCACCGAAATCAATACAAGCTGGGACAGGAATACTGGCCTACAGGATGACTACCTCTCTTCGGGACTTTTCTCAAAGGAGTATACGTTGAGGACACCCTACAGGGCCTCTTTGAGTGCGGCAGTTGTGCTGGGTAAGCTGGCGATTATTTCAGCAGAATATGAGTATGCCGACTATTCCACGTCTGACCTTGACAGCCCCGGGTACAATTTCTGGGATGAGAACATTACCATCGCCGAGGATCTCGGTGCAGCCCATAACATCAAAGCAGGTGCTGAGTTAAACCTGAAGCCCTTCTTTGCACGGGCAGGTGTTCAATACTACTCAAATCCATTTGAAGACGAGAGAAATGGCTCCGACATCATGGTCTACAGCGGAGGGCTGGGGATTCGGACAGGGCAGACATTCATCGATTTTGCCTATGCCCTGAGTACCAAAACAGAACTCTATGGATTGTACCAGTATACCGGAGATTTCGAAGGTGGAATTGAAACTTCCGTGAACAATGATACGAAGTCCAATTTCATGGTGACACTCGGATACAAATTCTGATCAACAGCAACAGAAAGTATTCCGGCAGCTGTCTGGCCATTTAACAGTGAGCCACTTTTAATATACTTTTATTCAGCTTAGGTTCGCCCGACTGCGGATTGAACGCTGAAGGACAGCAACCGCGTTCGGACCTTCGTTGAAAAGCAGATCGATCAGGCTGAGATCCTCCTGAAAACCATGCCTGTCTGCAAATACCTGGTGGTAATTCACAGGTTTGAACTGAAGGTCCGGGTGCCGGAATTCTCGCTTGGGGTGAATAATCTCCTGCAAATCTCTACCCGATGCCGGGTGGGTGAATTCTCTGCTCGTCGATACATCCCTTTTCAACTGAAGCTGATCAAGTGTAATCCTGACCAGGTCCAGGTTCAAATCAGCCAGGTACCTGTAACGTTTTTCATAAACAGGTTGATAGGCATCTGCCATGAATTCAAAAAATGGCGCAGATGCATAGGCCGAGAAGATACTTCGCCAGTGGATCTTCTGCCAGGGCGGGTCATCATCGATCTTTACCTCCTCCATAGGGGTCTTTTCACCATGCGCCTTTGCCACAGGGATCACAAGATCAATTACCCCGTTGGCACCCAGGATCCGGCAGCGGTTCCGGTAGGTCTGCTTGGTGTAATGATCCTGTACCTCGATGACTGCAGGCTCATCACTCGCCATGAGCATTGCATACCAGGATACGGGAGCATTGTAATAACAGGGAAGAATCATTGAAACGGATATCGTCTATCTGTCACTCCTTACGATCTTGAACAACCTGTTCCACCTGATACCTCCATATTCCTTGTCCACGCTGAGCCAGATGATCCTGGGCTTACCGATGATGTGATCCTCCGGGACAAATCCCCAAAACCTGGAATCTGCTGAGTTGTGCCTGTTGTCACCCATCATGAAATAGTAGTCCATCTCAAAAGTGTAGCTGTTGGCAGGTTCACCATTGATGTAAATGGTGCTGTCGGCAACCTTCAGTTCATTGCCTTCGTAAGCATTGATGATCCGCTCATAGATGGGCAGGTTAACAAGGTCAAGTTTTACAGTCTGACCCTTTCCTGGAATTTTAAGCGGCCCGAAAAACTCGGCATTCCATGGATAATCCGGACTGTGGGGGAAGGTGTTTCGGTCATATTCTCCCGGTTCATTTGCCTGGTATGGCTTGACATTCACGATGCCGGGAAATGTAGAAATAGTTTGTGCATCTTCCTTTGACAATGGGAAAAGGTAATTCGGATTGTTGCTTATATTCGCCGACATCTTCGGGACACCAAATTTTTCAACCGATTTTGGGTTGAGCGGTGTACCGTCTGTGGTGACCCGATAGACCTGCTGAATCCCTTTGAAATCCTTCTGAGGGATGCCATTCACGATCACCATGTTCTTCTTCACTACCAGCTCGTCCCCGGGTATGGCAACGCATCGCTTGATGTAATTGTCACGCCGGTCAACCGGCCTGGTCTCTATGTCGTATGTCTTATGTATATATTTGCGTGTATAATTTTCATATGCTGAATATGGGAGGTTACGCTGCTTGGTGCTCTCCTCTCTCTGCATCAGCTCGTAGGCTTCATCCCTGACAAAATCATAGTAATCGAAATAGCCCTGGGCATACTGACTATGATCAGAGGGTTCGAGCACCACTGTATCCGAGGCTGGAAAGTTAAAAACAACAATGTCGTTACGCTCGACTTCACTAAATCCTTTCAAACGCTTGTAGGGTCGCTTGATCCATTCAAGGTAGGTTTTTTTGTTCATAACCGTATTTGGAATGAAAGGGACCGCCAGGGGGGTATTGGGTACACGGGGTCCGTATGCCGTCTTGCTGACATACAGGTGATCGCCTACCAGCAATGTGCCCTCCATGGAAGGAGTCGGGATCTTGTAGTTCTGAAAAAGGAAAAGATTGATCAGGGAGACGGCTACCACTGCGAAAATGAGCGCATCCAGCCATTCCACGATCACATGGTTTTTCTTGTTCCTTCGCTTCCAGAAGGTCCAGTTAACCTTTTTGGTTACATACATGTCAAAAATGACCGGTAGTCCAAACAAAAACCAGTAATTTCCCAGCCAGATCACAAAGAGGAGATAGAGGGTTGCAGCTACGCCAAACCGAAAATATTTGTGCTTAAGAATTCGCTTCATTGATGAGTTTATTTAATGCGTTTAAAGATACGGTCTTTTCTCAAACCCCCAACAAAAGAATCGTTGGGGTCGGATGACATCCAGATCAGTTCAGCCTTACCAAGCAGGTGGTCCTCGGGGACAAATCCCCAATGCCTGGAGTCGGCCGAATTGTGACGGTTGTCCCCCATTACAAAGTAGTAATCCATTTCAAAAGTATAGGAACCGGCCCCGGAACCGTCGATGAAGATCTGCCCTTTGTTCACCTGCACATTGTGTCCTTCATATACTTCGATGGCGCGGCGGTAAATTGCGAGGTTCGATTGATCCAGTTCAATGGTCATACCTTCAGAAGGAATAACCACCGGACCAAAATGATCATTTGACCAGTTGAACCGGGGATCATGGGGAAAGATTTCCGGGTTATGAAATGACAGTACAGGTTCAATAAATCGTTGAATACTGCTCACGTAGGGCACTGTTTTTAATTTGTCCGATTGTTTGGTTGTCATGTAAATAACGTGCAATGAATTTGACGGATTGTAGGTTACTTCGTTTTTAAGGATTTTTAACGAATCCAGCATTGTGCTGTCAATTCTGCGGTCCTCGGTCTTTACATAATACTTTAACTTTTGCTGTGGCAAAAATTCCAGGGAATTGCCATTGACGATCACCCTTCCGTCCCGGATCATGACGGTATCCCCGGGGAGCCCGATACAGCGCTTGATATAATTCTCCCTGCGGTCTACAGGGTGCGTGATCACATCAAAGTGCTCCAGGATATAGGTACGTCCATATTGCCTGATCAGGGAGTAATAATTTTGCCCCGGGTATTGTACCACCATTGAGTCGCCCTCAGGAAAGGAGAAAACGATCACATCTCCCTGCCTCACTTTGGAAAGTCCCCATAACCGCTTATAGGGCATCATTGGATTTTCAGCGTATGTCTTCCTCCCATCAGGAAGATAATCGGGAAAAAAAGGCCAGCTGACTGGCGTGTTGGGAAGTTTTGGACCATAGGCAATTTTACTGACGAAAATATAGTCTCCGGCCTTCAGGCTCTCTTCCATCGATGGGGTAGGGATTTTATAGGCCTCCACGAAAAGCACCTTGATCGCTGTGGTCACAAGGGCAGCCACCACAAGGAAATAGATCCATTCGATCACTATCCTGACAGTCCGGGGGATCGGATAACTTTTTAGCGACCAGTCGATCAGGCGGCTGCAGGTGACATCAAAGATCACAAGGTTGAACAGCATCAGCCACCAGGCATTGAGCCAGGCTACCAATAGTGACCAAAGGGTGATCATGACGGAACACCGGATGATCCGGCCTTTCGAAAATTTCATCTTATCAGAGCTTGAGCATATCTTTCATACCGAAGACACCACTTTTCCCGGCCAGGAATTCGGCGGCCATTACCGCGCCGTTTGCAAACCCTTTCCTGGATTTTGCATTGTGTGAGATCTCGATGGTATCCACCTCTGAATCGTAGAGAATTTTGTGAAATCCATTCACTTCACCCTCACGCTTCGCGTCGATACGGATCGTATCGGGATTCTCCGTGTCTAGTGACCAGTTTTTTTTAGCCGGACTCTTCTCAATGATCTGTTCAGCAAGGGAGATGGCTGTTCCGCTGGGGGCGTCAAGTTTGTGTACATGGTGGATCTCCTCCATGCTCACCCTGTATTGCGGGAAATCATTCATGATCTCAGCGAGCTGAGTGTTGACCGCAAACAGGATGTTGACACCAATGCTGTAATTCGATGCATAAAAAAGCGCACCACCCTTTTCATTACATAGTCTGACCATCTCATCCCATTGTTCCAGCCATCCGGTGGTGCCGGAAACTACCGGGATACCACTTTTCAGGCATGTAGAGATATTCGTCACTGCTGTCCCAGGTGTGGTGAATTCAATGGCCACATCAACCGATTCCAGGTGCTCACTGTCCAGTTCATCGGCATTGTCCTTGTCGATGATCAGTTCAATGGAATGCCCTCTTTCGATGGCTGCTTTTTCAATCTCATGTCCCAGCTTTCCGTAGCCGATAATAGCGATTCTCATGATGATTTGTTTAGGGTGTAAAATTAGTACATGCAGGGTGAATATCAAATAAAAAAGGGTGCCTCACAGACACCCTTTAGATCATATTGCGGATCGCAATTATTTTACCTTTTTCACGATCGACTCGAAGGTCTTGGGGTCATTCATTGCCAGGTCGGCAAGCACCTTGCGGTTGATCTCGATCCCGTTACTCTTCAGTTTATGCATGAACTGTGAATAGGACATGTCATGCTCGCGGACTGCAGCGTTGATACGCTGGATCCACAGTGCGCGGAATTCTGCTTTTTTCTTCCTGCGGTCGCGATAGGCATACTGTAATCCTTTTTCGTGTGCATTTTTGGCTACGGTCCAGACATTTTTTCTCCTTCCCCAATAACCCTTGGTCCGCTTCAGGACCTTTTTTCTTCGCTGTTTAGCTGCTACAACATTAACTGATCTTGGCATTTTCTACAATTTTTGGATGACAGCGCCCGGTTTTCCGGAACTTTCTGGCTGGGCATCCTGGTTAATTACTTCTTACCTGTTTACATTTTACTTCATGGAAAGCAGTTGCTTGATATTCTTCTGATCGGCAGGATGTACCTCCCCAAAATAGGTAAGATTTCTCTTCCTCTTTTTTGATTTCTTCGTCAGAATATGACTCTTGTACGCGTGCTTCCTCTTGATTTTTCCTGTTCCGGTAAGCGAGAATCTTTTTTTTGCTCCCGGATTGGTCTTCATCTTCGGCATTTCAAATATATTTACTGTTAATACAAACTATTTCTTTGCCTTTGCTTTGGGAGCAAGGAACATGGTCATCCTTTTTCCCTCCAGCTTTGGCAGTTGTTCCACCTTGGCTACCTCTTCAAGGTCCTGTGCAAGCCTGAGCAACAGGATCTCGCCTTTTTCCTTGAACAGGATGGTTCTTCCCTTGAAGAACACAAAAGCTTTTACTTTGGCTCCGTCTTCCAGGAACTTCTGCGCATGCTTCATCTTGAACTCATAATCGTGATCGTCAGTATTCGGACCAAAACGGATCTCTTTAACAACGATCTTTGTTGTTTTGGCCTTCATCTCCTTCTGTTTCTTCTTCTGCTGGTAAAGAAACTTCTGATAGTCTACGACACGACAAACAGGCGGATCTGCATTGGGCGAGATCTCCACGAGGTCAAGGTCCATGTCATCTGCAATTTTTAAAGCTTCTGACAGGGAATAAACTCCGGGGTTCTCAAGGTTTTCTCCAACTACGCGGACCGTTGCAGCACGAATCCGCTCGTTCACTTTGTGTTGTGGTTCCGGTCTTCTGTCTCTTCTGTAATGTCTGCCACCTGGTCTGGCCATATAAATTTTTAAGTTTTGAGGTTATTTTATGGTATCAATTGATCTCAATTGATTGTCCACTTCTTGTGAAATAAAGCTGGCAAATTCTTCAAGTTTCATACCACCCTGATCTCCTTCTCCCTGCCTCCTGACGGAAACTGTTTCACTTTCTTCCTCTTTTTCGCCTACGATCAGCAGGTATGGTATGCGCTTTAACTCGCTATCCCTGATCTTTTTACCAATTTTTTCACTCCTCTCGTCAATCAGGGTGCGAATATCGTAATTATTTAGGAATTTTGAAACTTTTTCTGCATAATCATGGTACTTTTCACTGATTGGCAGTATGATGGCCTGGTCGGGCGTGAGCCATAACGGGAATTTCCCCCCGGTATGCTCGATCAGGACCGCAACGAATCTTTCCATGCTTCCGAATGGAGCACGATGGATCATGATGGGCCTGTGTTTCTGGTTGTCTGCGCCAATATACTCAAGATCAAAGCGTTCGGGCAGATTGTAATCCACCTGTATGGTACCCAGCTGCCATTTTCTCCCGATGGCATCTCTCACCATGAAATCAAGCTTGGGTCCGTAAAAGGCAGCCTCACCATATTCAACCACGGTTTCCAACCCCTTCTCTTCGGCAGCTTCAATGATCGCCTTTTCGGCCTTCTCCCAATTTTCATCGCTTCCAATATATTTCTCTTTGTCTTTCTTGTCACGCAAGGAAACCTGGGTAATGAAATCGCTGAAATCCAATGCTTTGAATATATGGTGTATGATGTCGATCACCTTGATGAATTCATCTTTCAACTGGTCGGGCCTGCAGAAAATGTGGGCATCATCCTGCGTAAATCCCCTCACGCGCGTAAGTCCATGCAATTCACCACTTTGTTCATACCTGTAGACAGTTCCAAATTCCGCCATGCGTACTGGCAATTCCCTGTATGAATGAGGTTTGGACCTGTATATCTCACAATGATGCGGGCAATTCATTGGTTTGAGCAGGAACTCCTCGCCTTCCTGCGGGGTACTGATGGGCTGGAAGCTGTCCTTTCCGTATTTCTCATAATGGCCGGATGTTACGTACAGCTCCTTTTGCCCGATATGCGGTGTGATCACGGGATCATAACCATACTGGCGCTGTACGCTTTTCAGGAAGTTTTCAAGTCGTTCCCTGAGCTGTGCACCTTTTGGCAACCAAAGCGGAAGTCCCTGTCCAACGCGCTGGGAGAATGTGAATAGCTCCAGCTCTTTTCCTACTTTCCTGTGATCACGCTCCTTTGCCTTTTCAAGCTTGTCAAGGTACTCCTCAAGCATGGATTGTTTAGGGAAGGTGATCCCGTAGATTCGGGTAAGCTGCTTGCGTTTTTCATCCCCTCGCCAGTAAGCGCCTGCAATACTGAGTAGTTTAATGGCCTTGATGGATGATGAGTCTGGCAGGTGTGGTCCGCGGCAAAGGTCTGTGAATTTGCCCTGGTGGTAAAGCGAAATGGTGCCGTCCTCAAGATCCGAGATCAGTTCGATCTTGTATTCATCGCCTTTTTTGCTGAACAGGTCGAGCGCATCCTTCTTACTGATCTCTTCCCTTTGAAATTCAAGCTTCTGAGAAGCAAGCTCTTTCATCTTCTTTTCTATCTTCGGAAGATCAGCATCGGTGATCACAACATTTTCAGGGGTATCCACATCATAATAGAACCCGTTTTCGATGGTCGGACCAATGCCAAATTTTGTGCCGGGGTAAAGCGCTTCGATCGCTTCGGCCATCAGGTGGGCCGATGAATGCCAAAAGGCATGTTTAGCCTCTTCATCATCCCATTTATGTAGCCTGATCTCGGCATCCTCCCTGATGGGGCGTGTCAGATCCCAGATATTGTCGTTCACAGAAATGGCAAGTACCTGGCGAGCCAGGCTGTTGCTTAGTGATTTGGCGATACCTAATCCGGTAACCCCTTCTTCAAATTCCCGAACCGAATGATCGGGGAATGTTATGTTGATCATATTGTTTTCGCCTTATTTTAACAAAGCGCAAATTTAGTAAAAATGCAGAGAATGTCACATTTTATTTGGACCCCAGGAGCTTCGGGATCAAATCGCCCCTGCCCATTTCTGTCAGTACACGCTGCAACTCTCTCCTGTATTCCTTCTTGTACCAGAAAAAGAAAATCGTCTGCCCGGATTTCTCCTTTTCGGTCTTTGCAGTTACTACCTCCTCCAGGGAATAGGGATCATATCCTGAATAGTACATCACTGTCGCCAGCGTCATGGGAGTGGGAGTGAAGTCCTGTACCTGTTCAAGTTTGTAGCCTTTTTCCTTGGTGATCAACGCAAGTTCCGCCATGTCCTCGGGGGTGCAGTTGGGATGACTCGAAATGAAATAGGGAATCAGCTGTTGATTGAGGCCTGCTTCTTCATTGATCTTCCTGAATTCATCGGTGAGTTGTTCAAACAATTTAATATCCGGCTTTCGCATCAGCCCCAGCACCTGGTCAGCAGTGTGCTCAGGCGCAACCTTCAGTCTGCCTGAAACATGGTTCCTTACAAGTTGCCTGAAATACTCCCTGAAATGATTTTTTTCCTCATCCTGCTCCAGGAAATCATACCGCAATCCGCTGCCGATGGTCACTTTTTTTACCCCTTCAGTCCCAGCTGCAGCTTCGTAAAGTTCCATCATCGGTGTATGATCGGTATCAAGATTTTTGCAGATGGAAGGGTGCAGGCAGGAGGGGCGCTGGCAAACGTCACAGACCTTCTGGTTTATACCCTGCATCCTGTACATGTTGGCCGAAGGACCCCCCAGGTCGGTGATATGCCCCTTGAAATCCGGCATCTCTGTAACTTTTTTCACCTCTTCCAGGATGGATCGGGGACTCCTGCTTTGAATGAATTTTCCCTGGTGCGCTGAGATCGTGCAGAAACTGCATCCTCCAAAACAGCCCCGGTGCGTGTTGATGGAATGGCGGATCATTTCATAAGCAGGGATGGCAGGTTTGTTCCTGTACCTTGGATGTGGCAACCGCGTATAGGGCAGGTCGTAGATGCGGTCAAGCTCTTTCTCACCCTGGGCCTGCATCGGGGGATTTACCACGATGACCCGGTTATCATAGCGTTGCAGAAGTAAATCCGGTGCTGCCACATTTGAAGTAAGTTCGATCGTTGCAAAATTCTCCGCAAATTTGCGTGAATCTGAAATACATGTTTCATGTGAATGGAGCTCCACGTGGTTTCGTTTGCCAATGACCTGTTCAAGTTGATCGGCAGACCTGTCAACAACTGACTGACCGAGGTTTGTGATCTGATCAAAGGGTACCCCTTTGTCGAGAAGACGTGCAAGTTGCAGTATGGCCTTTTCACCCATCCCGTAGATGATCATATCTGCCCCTGAATCGGGGAGGATGCTTCTGCGCAGGCGATCCTGCCAGTAATCATAGTGTGTCACTCTTCTCAATGAAGCCTCCACTCCGCCCAGGACCACAGGTGATTCGGGAAAAATCTTCTTGATGGCCTGCGTATAAACGATACTGGGGTAGTCGGGCCGGAACCCGGCCACATTTCCCGGGGTGTAAGCATCTGTGGACCGCTTGCGTTTCCGGGCCGTGTAGTGATTGACCATTGAATCCATCGCACCGGCAGATACTCCGAAAAAAAGCCGCGGTTTACCAAGCTTTTTGAAATCCCTCAGGTCGTCCTGCCAGTTGGGTTGCGGTATGATTGCGACCCGAAACCCTTCCTGCTCAAGCAGTCGCCCGATCACCGGTACGCCGAATGAGGGATGATCGATATATGCATCACCGGTGAACAGGATCACATCCAACTGATCCCACTCCCGGGCCCTGACCTCCTTGATCGAGGTGGGCAGCCAGTCTGTTATGTGAAGTTCACTCCTATCCATCGGATTTAGCAGGCAATATAGTTAGAATGGGGCAAAGGGCAAGGGGCAATGGGCAAAGGGCAAAGGGCAATGAGCAATGAGCAATGGGCAAGGGGGCAAAGTCAGTCGCCAGTGGGCAGCCGGCAGTCAGCAGCCGGCAGTCGGCAGTCTAAAACGATCTTCTCTTAACTCTTAACTCTTAACTCTTAACTCTTAACTCTTAACTCTTAACTCTCCTACAGATTCTCCAAAATAAACTCCGTCATCCGCTTATACAGATGATACGTCGTGTTCCCACCATAGATCCCGTGGTTTTTATTAGGATAAAACTGCATTTCAAACTGCCTGTCTGCCTCCACCAGCGCACTGGTGAAATCGATGCTGTTCTGAAAGTGAACATTGTCATCGGCAGTTCCATGGACCAGCAGGAATTTTCCTTCGAGCATCCCGGCATAGTGGATGGGCGAGTTTTCATCATATCCTTCAGGATTCTCCTGCGGGGTACGCATAAAGCGTTCAGTATAGATGGTATCATAATATCTCCAGTTGGTCACCGGTGCCACAGCAATCCCCATCTTCAGCAATCCGTTGCCGCGGGTCATGCACAGACTGGTCATAAATCCGCCGTAGCTCCATCCAAACATACCGATCCGGTTTTTATCGATATAGGGCAGGTCACCCAGGTAGGTGGCGGATTCAATTTGATCCTGCGTTTCCAGTTTCCCCAGCTGCATGTAAGTAGCTTTCCTGAAAGCTTCACCCCGACCGTTCGTGCCCCTGTTGTCAATACATGCTACGATGTAGCCCTGCTGGACGAGCATCTGGAACCATGCATTCCTCCGGTTCCAGCGCTGAACGACATTCTGTGATTCCGGACCGCCGTAAACGAAAATAAACAACGGGTGCTCCTTGTCGGGATCAAAATCCCCTGGCTTGATCATGTATCCGTTGAGCAACTGACCGCTTTCCGTGGGAACCTTCATGAACTCGACAAGTGCAAAACCATGGGCTTCTGCTTTCTCCTTTAATTCAGCATTGTCTTCCAGGGTCCGGATGAGCTTACCACGGCGGTTGTGCAGTTCGTAAACAGGGGGTGTATTGGCATTGGAATAGCTCAGGATATAATAATCAAAAGTTTTGCTGAATGTTGCGCTGTAGCTGCCGGTCCCGGCTGAAAGCTTCTTTTTGTTCCTGCCATTGATCCCGATCGAATAGAGGTGGATCTCCGTGGGTGCTACCTCGTAGGAGGTGTAATAGATCGTACTGCGATCCTGGTCGACACCTGCCAGGGAGGCGATGTCATAATCACCACTTGTAACCGGTTTCGTATGACCGGTTTTGAAATTGTGAAGATAGATGTGAAAATAGCTGTCCTTCTCGCTGATAAGTAAAAATGACTCATTATCAGGAAGGTAGGTAACCATATCGTCAGTCGCTTCAGAGATGTACTTCTCATTTTCCTCTTCATATACAACCCGGGTTTCACCATTTGTGGCATCGCAATGCAGCACCTTTACATGATTCTGTAGCCGGTTAAGCCAAATGACACTGAGCGTCACCGGATCGTTGGTCCACTTGATCCTTGGAACATAGAATTCTTCGCCGTCCGGAACCTTCATCTGCTTCGTCTTTCCAGTTTCAAGTTCGTATACATGGATGGTTACCTCGCTGTTTTGCTCACCCGCCTTGGGATATTTGAAATTGTAGGCATCCGGATAAAGATTTCCGAAAATGGTCATAAAAAATTCTCTGACCTGTCGTTCATCAAACCGGTAAAATGCGATTCGTTTGCCATCAGGTGACCATTTAAAACCATCTGCAAATCCGAATTCCTCCTCATAGACCCAGTCAGGTGAACCGTTGATGATCTTGTTCTTTTCACCATCAAATGTGATCTGTTTCTCAGACATGCTGCCGAGGTCCCTGATAAAGATGTTGTTGTTCCGCACGAAAGCCACCTGGCGGTTGTCGGGTGACAGCGTGGCAAGTTGCTGTTTGCCGTTCTCTGACAGAGCAGTCAGCTTATCATTGAGGACATCATAGATATAATATTCAGCAATAAAAGACCTCCGGTATATGGGTTCGACCTGGGTCGTGAGCAAAATGAACTTTTCATCTTTACTGAATTGGTAGCTGCTAAAAGCTTGAAGCTGATCATGATCCCCTGCTTTGAAAATGGTCTTAACCTTTTCTCCATCATCATAAGCATGTTGATCAATCGACCTTCCACGATTGTTGACAGTGTAGTGCCTGCCATCATTCATGGATACGATTCCCCTCACCGATCGAGTACGGAATGTGTTCTCCCGGTAAATCTTATCGAGGGTAATTTTATTTTCCTGTGCGGACAAAAGTCCGGTTGAAGGAGTTAGCAGGCTGGCAATGAGTAAATAAAGAATGATCTTAGGGTGCATAGTTATCTGTTTTGGTTCGTTCTGTAAAGGAATAAAAAACCTGAATGATATGCAATATGCTCTTTTTGGCATATATTTTGGATAGTTATCAATAAAGAGAATTATTTTTGGAAGGTCTGCAGGCACCCTGAAAACTGAACCTGCAAAATGATAACCTTAAAAACAACGATCATGAAACGAATTTTTACCATAACAGCAGCTCTGGCGATTTTATTAACCGGGTGTAACAATGATCCGGTCGCCTATTTCGAGTATTCACCGCAAAATCCTATTGCAGGTGAGCAGGTCTTTTTCACCAATCTTTCATCTGATGCAGAGACTTTCGAGTGGTCTTTCATCGGGCCTACCGGGACAACAGTATCATCTGTATATAATCAGGTGCATACTTTTACAAGCGGTGGAACACATACCGTACAGCTCCAGGCCTATGGAAGAAGAGGGGCCATGGATGTGGCCACTGCAACCATCAATGTAATATCCATTCAGCCGCAGGCAGGTTTTAATGTATATACCGATGTGCCTACAGCAGACGGTCCGGTTGCCTTTGAAACCGATATTGTCTTTTATGGAGAGCAGGTCGAATTTGATAACACGTCCCTTGACGGTGTATCCTATCTTTGGGATTTTGGCGATGGTTACACATCTGAGGCAACTTCGCCAATCTACAGTTATGACACTCCCGGTGTTTACGATGTGACGCTCACAGCTTACGGCCCAGGTGGTGAAGAGGACGAGGTGACAAAGACCATCGAGGTGGCAGATTTTATAAACAGCGTCCTGAGGATCACGGTGCTTGAGTATATTGATGAATATGCAGTCCCGGGAACATCGGTTTTACTGTATGAAACGCTTGATGACTGGGATAATCAGACCAACCCTTCGGAAGATGTGCTCACTTCACCACTCGGTAAATGTGTCTTTCAGGCCCTGGAGAACCAGCGTTATTATGTAGATGCCTGGGAAGAGGATCATGACAATTGGACGCTTGGTGCAGAAGATGCAGGTTTCATCGAGACACAAATATTAGAGCCTGGCTACATTCATGATTTCATTGCATATGTTGATTATTATGCTCCAGAAAAAAAGATGACTGTAAAAAGGATAGGCCGGAAACAAGTTGATAGAACCAGGGTTACTGATAAAAAGGCAAGCGAGATGAGAACTCTGAAAGCAAATAAATTCTCCAAATCACGCTAAAAAAATCCATAGGCAGATTCACTTTATTTAAAAAATTGATATATTTGCAACCCCGAAAATGTTCGGGGTTGTTTTTTTGAAATAGTTAGATTGCGCCCAGGTGGCAGGACCGACCGTAAAGAAATGCTCCGGTGGAGCATTTTAGGGAGGGGCCAGGCTGCAGGGTGGCCAGTTCCGCCCTGGATCGAATGCGAAAAAGTTGGTGGAATTGGAAATAGTGTTTTTTGAAATAGTTAGATTGCGCCCAGGTGGCGGAACTGGTAGACGCGCTAGGTTGAGGGCCTAGTGACCTTATTTGGTCGTGCAAGTTCGATTCTTGTCCTGGGCACTCTTCGTTCTTATTACATATTTTATTTTAATTGCCCAGGTGGCGGAATTGGTAGACGCGCTAGTTTCAGGGACTAGTGTACGCAAGTACGTGAAGGTTCGAGTCCTTTCCTGGGCACAGATAATAAAGCCGGACAATAGAGTTGCCGGCTTTTTTATTGGAGCCAGGTGGCGGAACCGAGGAGGAGGAACGACGACGAGCTCACGAGACCGACGACAGTCGGACGAGTAATTGGTAGACGCGCTAGTTTCAGGGACTAGTGTACGCAAGTACGTGAAGGTTCG
>CAKZNC010000068.1 GCA_937129385.1 uncultured Bacteroidota bacterium | reverse complement strand
AATCGAGCATCCTCTCCGATCTGAAATACAACAAGCGGAAAAGCTGGACCGATAACTTCTGATGATAACGTCTCCATCACCGGGTTGCGGCCGTACCCTCTCTCTGCAACGACTGGTATGCGATTCCCTGAATTCTCCTCATTATCATCAGTTCACCAAACCTCCTCCAGGTCAGTTGCGTTCGCCTGGGATCCCTGACTTGCTCCCCAGGAGGTCCCTTCTCTTAATAGTGGACGTATTTTTACCTACTTTTGTATAAATTAAAAAAATCAGACCATGAAGCGCATCATCCATACCTCAAAAGCCCCTGCGGCAGTTGGCCCCTATTCTCAGGCGATAGAAGTGAGCGGATCCCTCTATGTTTCCGGACAGGTACCGCTTGATCCTGAAACAGGTACAGTGGTGTCCGGCGGGATTAATCAGCAAACCCGGCAGGTCATGGAAAACATCGGTGCCATCCTGGATGAGGCCGGTTTTACTTTCAGAGAGGTGGTCAAATCCACCTGTCTGCTCTCCGATATGTCGGATTTCAAAGCCATGAACGAAGTGTATGCTGAATACTACCCTGAAGCTCAGCCCGCCAGGGCAGCTTTCGCCGTGAAGGAACTGCCCCTCGGCGTCCTCGTGGAGATCGAAACAATCGCAGTGCGTGGGGCGTAGGGCGGTATGTGCTAAACGGTAACTGACAACTGCCCTTCGACAAGCTCAGGGCACTTCTAATTTGAGATAGACTGATACCTGAAGACTGGTGACTGGCGATTACTCCCTCGACTCCCGACTCCCAACCCACTCTTAACTCTTAACTCTTAACTCTTAACTCTTAACTAAAAAAAGGGCCTCCGTTTCCGAAAGCCCTTCCATATTCTGCTGTGATTACGTGTTATTCCGAAATGATCTCAAACGGAATCTCAACTTCCACCTCCCTGTGAAGCTTAACACTGGCGGTGTACTTGCCAACCTCCTTGATCAGGTCCTCCTTGATCGTCACATTCTTGCGATCGATCTCAAATCCCTGCTTGGAAAGCTCCTCTGCGATCTGTATGGTGTTGACCGATCCAAAGATCTTGCCCTTGGTGCTGGTCTTCGCCCCGATCGTGATCGAAACATCCTTCAGCTTCTCGGCAAGCTCACTGGCAGCCTCCTTCAGTTGCTCCTCTTTATGGGCGCGCTGACGAAGATTTTCTTCGTGAACTTTCCTGGCGATTTTGGTAGCGTTGATCGCTAAGCCGTTAGGTATCAAATAATTCCTGGCGTAACCGTCTTTTACCGAAACGATATCATCCTTGTGACCCAGGTTCGGCATATCTTGTATTAAAATAATTTCCATGATTCTCCTCCAGGTTATTTCATCATATCAGTTACATATGGTAGCATCGCAATGTGACGTGAACGTTTGATTGCTACGGATACTTTTCTCTGGTACTTCAGTGACGTTCCCGTCAGCCTCCTTGGCAGGATCTTACCCTGCTCATTCAGGAATTTCTTGAGGAACTCCGGATCTTTGTAATCGATGTACTTGATCCTGTTCTTCCGGAAACGACAGTACTTCTTCTTCTTGATCTCAACCGTTGGCGGCGTGAGATAACGAATTTCTGAATTTGCTTGTGCCATGACTTAGTCCTCCTTTGGTTTTTCAGTTTCTGCTGCTTTGCGGGCCCGCTTCTTCTCTGCATACGCTACTGCGTACTTGTCCATTTTCATGGTCAGGAAACGAATGATCCGCTCATCACGACGAAACTCGGTTTCAAGTTTTTCAATAAATTCTCCTTCCACCTTGAACTCAAGGAGGTGATAAAATCCAGTGGATTTTTTCTGGATGGGATAGGCCAGTTTTTTCAGGCCCCAGCTTTCCTCGTGGACGATCTCACCCTTCGCGGATTCGATCAGTCCCCTGAATTTGTCAACCGTTTCCTTCATCTGTGCTTCAGACAAAACGGGAGTTGCAATGAAAACGGTTTCATACTGATTCAACATACGTTTTTGTTTTTATGTGTTAAAAAATCGGACGCAAATGTAGTGACTTTTTGATTAACAACAAAGAATTATTTGGGCTATTTCTTTGGCATATCTCGGTGTATTCCAGCTACAAATGCTGACTGTTTATTCTGAACGGTGGCTTGCTGAGCTCATGAGGGTTTACGCCGAACAATACGCCAGTCCGACCATCCGGTCAAAATCGATCTGCTTTCTACCATATTTCTTCAGTTTGCATGCAGTCTTTCCCGGCATTGTTCAGACGCCCCAATATCGCTTTGTTACCACCCCCCTGAACCCCTGTTGTCATGACTCCGACTACACGGGCATATCCGCTCATTCAACCCATAAGCCATGAAAATACTATTGATGAAAGTGCAGAAATCCAGTCATATAAACAGCATATGAAAGATATCTTTATTTTTTTCCTTTCTCCTTCTTCCTTTTCCATTATCTTTACGTTTTTATTCCTTTTTTGAACATGGAGAACTTCATTGTATCCGCACGCAAATACCGGCCCGACAATTTTAAAACCGTTGTCGGTCAGGGTGCAATTACCTCCACACTTAAGAATGCGATCAAGACTGGTCATCTCGGGCACGCTTATCTTTTCAGCGGACCCAGGGGGGTAGGGAAGACAACCTGTGCAAGGATCTTTGCCAAAACCATCAATTGCGCAAATATTTCTGATAAACTCGAGGCATGCAACGAGTGCGAATCCTGCAAATCATACAATGAACAGCGGGCCTACAATATCCACGAGCTTGATGCCGCTTCCAATAATTCGGTGGACGACATCAGGAGCCTGACAGAGCAGGTGAGGATCCCCCCGCAGGTTGGAAAATACAGTGTCTATATAATCGATGAAGTTCATATGCTATCGCAGGCAGCATTTAATGCTTTCCTGAAAACACTCGAAGAGCCTCCGGCACATGCGATCTTTATCCTTGCCACAACAGAAAAGCATAAGATCATACCTACGATCCTCTCCCGTTGCCAGATCTATGATTTCAATCGGATCAAAACAGCAGATGCCGTTTCGTATCTCAAATATATAGCGGGCGAAGAGAAGATCGATTTTGAGGAGGATGCGCTGCATATGATCGCCCAAAAGGCTGAAGGGGCCATGCGTGATGCACTTTCCATTTTCGACCAGGTAGTGAGTTTCTCGGATGGGAAGATATCCTATGATTCGGTGATCGAAAACCTGAACATCCTGGATGTTGAATACTATTTTAAACTCACCAGTGCTTTTATTGATAATGATATTCCGGCGGTGCTCATTACTTTCAATGAGATCCTCGAAAAAGGATTCGATCCGAGGAATTTTATCAATGGTCTTGCATCCCATTTCAGAGACCTACTGGTAGCAAGGGACAAAGCTACTGTGGAACTGCTTGATGCAGGAGCCACGATCAGAGAACGCTACCTGGAACAATCCGGGAAAGTGCCGGTGGATTTTCTATTTGAAGCACTGGAGATATGTACGCAGACTGATCTGCACTTCCGGAATGCGAAAAACCAGCGCCTTACCATCGAACTTGCCCTGGTGAAACTGGCCAATCTCACGAAGGTCCAAAAAAAAAAATAACTGACGATGCCGGGGAAGCATCTCCGGGTGACAAAGAGCAGGATCCCGGTCAGAAACCATCAGCTGTAGGCGAACCTAAAGAACCTGAACGGCAACCATCCCGGGCAGACGAACTTGAGGAACCTGGACAGCAATCATCAACTGCCAGTCAGAAAGAATCACCTGGTACACCAGGACCCGCCAACAACACCAAAACCCAGCCTGAAGAGTCGGAGAGCGCTGCTGCCATAGGGAAGGACGATGACACTCCTCCGAATGAGCGCCCCCACCATGCGATCATATCAACAAAGAAAGATACGCCTGGAGATTCAGACGAAGGGAAAGAGGGAGGTAAGGATGACCAGGAATCACAACAAAAGGAAAACGGTAGGGAAAACCAGGTCGTGCATACACGATCGGTCTCCATCAAGGATGTGCTTCGAGGCGAACCGAAGAAAATACCTGTCGTGGATGAGGAAATTGATGAAGCCGACCAGGTGGCTAAAGAGAAAACTGGTGGAGATAAAACAATAAAAATTACAGAAGAGGATGTTCAGCGTGTATGGACAGAATATGCTGCATCCATTGAAAAAATTCATCCCAGGATCTACACCACGCTTACACAAAATCGGCCCACCCTGACTCCGCGTGGGGTGATCAATGTGCATTTGAATACCAATGCCCAGCGGGAGAATTTTATCCACAGGATCAAACCCGGACTGGTAAGATATCTGCAGGAACACCTTGCAAACATTGAATACGTTTTTGAAACCAACCTGATCGAAAACGAGTCTGTAGCGAAGAAAATATATACCGACCAGGACAAGCTCGACTACCTGATCAGTAAAAACCCGGATCTTGAAAAACTCAAAAACAGGTTCAACCTTGATTTTGATAATTGATGAACATAATGCATGGTTAATTTGTATAATCTTGTTATCACATACTTAAACAGAAATATTTAAAAAAGAAAACTTATGGCAGCAGAAAAGATCATCAATCACTACGGCAAACTTCAGGTACCCGACGAACCCATTATTCCCTTTATAGAAGGAGACGGAACTGGTCCGGATATATGGGCTTCTTCAGTAAAGGTATTTGACGCTGCGGTTGAGAAAGCATATGGAGGCAGTAAGAAGATCGCATGGAAAGAGGTGTATGCAGGTGAAAAGGCTTTTAAGAAGACAGGTAAATGGCTTCCTGAAGAGACCCTCGACATCATCAATGAATACCTTGTGGCGATCAAGGGACCGCTGACCACTCCTGTTGGGGGAGGGATCCGTTCCCTGAACGTTGCGCTACGCCAGATCCTTGATCTTTATGTATGCCTGCGCCCGGTGAAATATTACAAGGGTGTGCCCTCACCCGTGAAAGACCCAACCACAACAGACATGGTGATCTTCAGGGAGAATTCTGAGGATATCTATGCGGGGATCGAATGGCTCCATGGAACTCCTGAAAACGATAAGCTGAAAAAATTCCTGCTTGAAGAGATGAACGTCTCCTCCATCAGGTTCCCTGAATCTGTTTCTCTGGGTATCAAACCCATCTCGAAAGAGGGGACTGAACGCCTCGTCCGGGCAGCCATCCAGTATGCAGTAAGGGAAAAACAGCCCTCTGTAACCCTGGTCCATAAGGGGAACATCATGAAATATACAGAAGGACAATTCAAGCAATGGGGATATGAACTGGCGGAACGTGATTTTGGCGATATGGTCTTCACATGGAACCAGTACGACAAGATCGCGGAGAAAGATGGCAAGGAGGCAGCCAACAAGGCGCAGGCCGAAGCGGAAAAGGCAGGTAAGATCATTGTTAAGGATGTCATCGCCGATGCCTTCCTGCAACAGATACTCACCCGTCCGGCTGAATATTCAGTGATCGCGACCATGAACCTGAACGGGGACTATATCTCCGATGCACTGGCCGCAATCGTTGGCGGTATCGGGATCGCACCCGGGGCGAACATCAATTACATCACCGGCCACGCGATATTTGAAGCTACCCACGGAACTGCACCGAAATATGCCGGTCTTGATAAGGTCAACCCGGGATCGGTGATCCTCTCCGGTGTGCTGATGTTGCAGTATATGGGCTGGGACGAAGCTGCAGACCTTATTGTCAAAGGATTACAGGGCGCTATACTGGAGAAGAAGGTTACATACGATTTTGCACGTCTGATGGATGGAGCCAATGAAATGAAGTGTTCCGAATTCGGCTCTGCCATTATTGAAAACATGTAATTAAATGTTTTCGCGCAGATATGAATCAATTCAGCAGATAAAAAGTTAATCACATAAAACTTAATAATCATGATCTACAAAAAAGTTGAAGAAATATTGAATGTACAGGTACAGAAAGAGGATTACTCTTCGCAGCTGTACCTGGCGATGGCCTCCTGGGCAGAGAACCAGGGTTACAGCGGTGTTGCTGAGTGGCTCTACGCTCAGGCTGAAGAAGAGAGAATGCACATGCTGAAGATCGTCAGGTATATGAATGAACGTGACGGAGTGGCAGTGATCCCCGGACTGGAACAGCCGCCGAAGGAATTCGGATCCCTCTCTGAAATGTTTGATGCAGTGCTCAAGCATGAGCAGTACATCTCAAAATCGATCAATGAGATCGTTGCCGTATGCATAGAGGAGAAGGACTACACCACACACAACTGGGTGCAGTGGTTCGTCGAAGAACAGATCGAAGAAGAGGCTTCTGTGAAGGATATCATCGACAAACTTAACCTTGTGGGTGACAATAATCTCTATATGTTCGACCGAGACATCCTCGGCATGCGGGGAGGGGCGAACCCTTCAGCATAAAATAAAGCTGTAACTAAAAAAAATGGTGACGTGCAACAGGATTGTACGTCACCTTTCTTTTTTTACACCCTCCCGACCCCCGACCATCTCCCCGGGAGCGCAGCGACCTCCTTCCCCTCCCGGCCCCCGGACTCCTGTCAACCTGACAGATCTGCAGGAACTCATCATTGGTACAATCTTTGACCCATACCCATATTAAGTTTTCACAAGCCGGATAAAGAAAATAAATTCTGTAAATTTGTGAATTCTGTAAACGAAGATATATTCTAACAATATGGACATTACCAAGATATTATCAAACTTCCTTGGAAACAAGTCAGATCGGGACATGAAAGAGATCAATCCCATCGTCGACAAAGTACTGGAAGTTTACAAGTCATTTCATACACTTTCCAATGACGAGCTGCGCAACCGGACCTTCGAACTGAAGAAAAAGATCAGGGAATATGTGGCTGAAGAAGAGAAGGAAATGACAGCCCTTAAGGCGAAAGGAAACGATCCAAAGGTGGAGGTCACCGAGAAGGAGACGATCTATAACGAGATAGACAAGATGGAAAAGGCCATCGACGAGAAATACGAGGAGATCCTGCAGGAGTCAATACCAGAAGCCTTTTCAATCGTTCGTGAAACTGCCAGGCGGTTCAAGGAGAATGAACAGATCGAAGTCACTGCCATGGATTATGACAAGGACCTTGCTGCCAATGCAGATCATATTGAGATCAAAGGTGAAAAAGCCTACTGGAAGAACAGGTGGATGGCCGGTGGTAACGAGATCACCTGGGACATGGTCCATTACGATGTCCAGCTCATTGGAGGTGTGGCGCTGCACCAGGGACGTATTGCCGAGATGGCAACAGGGGAAGGAAAAACGCTTGTTGCAACTCTGCCCGTATTTCTGAATGCCCTCACCGGAAAGGGAGTACACCTGGTCACCGTGAACGATTACCTGGCAAAACGTGACTCGGAATGGATGGGGCCGATCTACCAGTTCCATGGATTGTCTGTTGACTGCATCGACAAGCACCAGCCAAACAGCGATGCACGCAGAAAAGCATACAACTGCGATATCACTTTCGGAACAAACAATGAATTCGGTTTCGATTATCTGCGTGACAACATGACACGTTCCCCGGAGGAGCTTGTACAGCGCAAACACAACTATGCCATCGTTGATGAGGTCGACTCTGTCCTTATCGATGACGCACGAACACCATTGATTATATCCGGACCGGTTCCCAAGGGTGACAACCAGGAGTTCATGGAGTACAAGCCCAAGGTGGAGCGACTCATGCAGGCGCAACGCTCCCTGTTCAATACCATCATCACCGATGCACGAAATTTCCTGAAAGAGGGCAACACCGAAAAGGCCGGTTTTAAACTGCTCCAGGCACAGAAAGGTCTGCCCAAGAACAAATCACTCATCAAGATGCTGAGTGAAGAGGGAAACAAGGCCCTGATGCTCAAGACGGAGAACCACTACATGCAGGAGAACTCCAAGAACATGCACCTGGTCACCGACGATCTCTATTTCATCATCGAGGAGAAGATGAACTCGGTGGAGCTCACAGACAAAGGGATTGACGTGCTTACGGGCAGTTCGGACGACCCCGACTTCTTTATCATGCCGGATATCGGAAATGAGATCGCTGAGATTGAAAAGTCCGAAATGGAGGAGAAGAAGAAGCTCGAGACAAAAGACCAGATGCTGCGTGATTACGCGGTGAAATCTGAACGCATCCACACCGTCAACCAGCTGCTCAAAGCATACGCCATGTTTGAAAATGATGTGGAGTACGTGGTGATTGACAACAAGGTGAAGATCGTCGACGAACAAACCGGCCGGATCATGGAAGGCAGGAGGTATTCAGACGGACTCCACCAGGCGATCGAAGCCAAGGAGAACGTGAAGGTGGAAGCGGCCACACAAACGTGGGCAACCATCACCCTGCAGAACTATTTCAGGATGTACCATAAACTTGCCGGAATGACCGGTACAGCAGAAACAGAAGCAGGCGAGCTCTGGGACATCTACAAACTGGATGTCATCGTCATCCCCACCAACCGCCCCATTGTCAGGGACGACCGGGAAGATTTGATCTACAAGACGAAGCGGGAAAAATACAACGCGGTCATTGATGAGGTTGAAGATCTTATCTCAAAAGGCCGACCCTGCCTTGTCGGTACCACCTCCGTCGATGTATCCGAGCTGTTGTCGCGGATGCTGAAGATGAAAAAGGTTGAGCACAACGTACTCAATGCCAAACTTCACCAGCGTGAGGCTGATATCGTCGCGCAGGCAGGAAAGCCCGGTAATGTGACCATCGCCACGAACATGGCCGGTCGGGGTACGGATATCAAGCTCTCACCCGAAGTGAAGGAGGCAGGCGGACTGGCAATTATCGGTACGGAGCGACATGAATCACGCCGCGTAGACCGACAGCTGCGAGGTAGGGCAGGACGCCAGGGAGATCCTGGAAGTTCACAGTTCTACGTATCACTGGAAGATGACCTGATGCGACTCTTCAGCTCCGACAGGATCGCTGGACTGATGGACAGGCTCGGACTGAAAGAGGGCGAAGTCATCCAACACTCCATGATCACGAAATCCATCGAGCGTGCGCAGAAGAAGGTGGAGGAGAACAACTTCGGGATCAGGAAAAACCTGCTCGAATATGACGACGTGATGAATTCTCAGCGCGAAGTGATCTACACAAGACGTAAGCATGCCCTCTACGGGGAAAGGTTGGGTCTGGACATCGCCAACATGATCTATGACGTCACTGAAAGCATCGTTAATAACTACCACGGAACAGACGAATTTGAGACTTTCAAGCTCGACCTGGTCAGGATCTTCTCCATAGAATCACCTGTTACAGAAGATGAGTTCAAGAAAATAGACAGCAATGCCCTGGTTGAAAAGATCTATGCCATGATGCTGGAGACCATGAAACGGAAGCGGGAAAGCATTTCCGCCCAGGCCATGCCCGTCATCAAGGATGTCTACGAAAAGCAGTCCCAGGTATATGAAAACATCGTGGTGCCCGTCTCCGACGGCGTCAAGGTCTTCCAGGTGCTGGCACACCTCGAGAAGAGTTACGAAAGCGAAGGTGACGAACTGGTAAAATCCTACGAAAAAACCATCGTCCTCGCCACCATCGACCAGGCCTGGCAGGAGCACCTCAGGGAGCTGGACCAGCTTCGCCAGTCGGTCCGCAATGCCCAGTATGAACAGAAAGACCCGCTGTTGATCTATAAATTCGAAGCGTTCCAACTGTTCACCCAGATGATCGACAAAGTCAACAAAGACGTCGTGTCCACGCTCATGAAAGCGCACATTCCGGTGCGTGATCCTGAAGCAGTGCAAAAAGCACAGGCGCCGAAGAAGATGGACCTGAGCAAGTTTGCTGCCAACAAGCAGGAGACACCCAGCTACAATGATCCGTCAGGCGGAGGTGACAGCCAGAAACAACAGCGCGTTCAGCCGGTCAGGGTAGAGAAAAAAGTTGGCAGGAACGACCCCTGTCCGTGCGGCAGTGGCAAGAAATACAAGAATTGTCACGGACGTGCGGGCCAGGCATAACGATTGCCTGACCATGCACCGGACGCATCCTGCGATCGGTAAGCCTTATTACGCTTAAAGGGATGTAAGCGTATGCTGAATGTCGCTTACCAGTGCTTCGGTCGCAGGTATCAGCGGCAGACGCAGATTGGCGTCTCCGTAACCGAGTTCCTGCATGATCGCTTTTACACCACATGGATTCCCTTCCCTGAAAGCCAATTCATAAAAGGGCATCAGCTTGTAATGCTTCTCCCTTGAAGCCTCCAAATCACCAGACAGGGCATCCCTGACCATGCCGGAAAACAAAGCCGGAAAAGCATTGCCGATCACCGAGATCACACCTTCTGCACCGGCGCTGATCATTGGGAGTGTGATGGCATCATCACCTGATAACACCTGGAATCCTTCCGGCTTGTGAGCTATAATCTCCATGATCTGGGCAAAATCACCCGATGCCTCTTTTACAGCTGCAACCTTGTCCCCAAGTTCACCCGCAAGCTCCAGTGTGGTATTGGCAGACATATTTGTTCCGGTCCTCCCGGGAACATTGTAAAGGATCAAAGGGATGTCGGAGGCGGCCGCGATGGCAGAAAAGTGTGCCTTGATCCCTGCCTGTGAAGGTTTGTTATAATAGGGCACCACGCTGAGAAATGCGTCGATCTCACGGGTGCCTGTTTTTCTTATCCAATTGATCACATCTTCCGTATTGTTACCCCCGGCACCAACAACCAGCGGGACCCTGCCATTGTTTACACGGCGAATTACATCAATGATCTCCAGTTTCTCATAGGCAGACAGGGTGGGGGTTTCTGCTGTTGTACCAAGCGCGACAAGGAATTCCACACCGTGTTCGATCTGTTGGTTGGTATGAATCTCAAGTTGTTGAATATCAAGAGTTCCGTCTGTCTTGAAAGGAGTAACCATTGCCACACCTGTGCCTGTATATTTTACACCGTTTGCCATGAATAGTATTACTTAGATGGATTCAACAATTTGATGTAGTGCTTCAACTGCTCGATGAAAAAGTCAACCTCACACTCACGACCTGAAGGATTGATCATAAAATCCAGGTCATTATCACTTTCCGTGAAGCAGCCAATCTTGAACTTCGCCCTGGAAAGCCTGGTAAGATATTCGAATGTAAGGTGCTCACTGAAACAGAAGACAAAAAGCATATCTGGTACAATGCTGAAATATTTTTCCGCGATCTCGCCCCGGGGGCTGCCATACCAGTTGACATCTTTCTGTGTAATGAACTCAATATCGGCCCACAGCAGCATCTCCTGAGGAATCTCTTTGTGTTCCACAAAACCAAATACAGAGGTGCGGATCTCCTCTTTTTTCAGAAATTTCTTAAACTCCTTGATGGCCGGAAAACAGTCGGGAACAGCAGTGTCGAACAGGATAACGGCACTGGAGGCCGTATCGAAATTCTGGACAGATTTGTCCCTGTCAAGCTTTTTCTCCCGTTTCTTAAGCTTTCTTTTACCGATGGTTTTACTTAGTTGGCTCATTTGTCCTCAAAAATACAATATTTGCCCGAGAAATCATCCTTGCAGCATCCCTAGAAAATCATCGATTGAGATTACCGGGATGTCAAGACGCTCTGCTTTTTTGAGTTTTTCGGGTCCCATCTTCTCTCCAGCAAGGATATAGGAGGTATTTGAACTGACAGAGCTGGTATTCTTCCCTCCGTTCCGGGTGACCATATCTTTCAATTCATCCCTTGAATAATCCTCAAACTTTCCCGATATCACGAAGGTCAGTTCACTCAGCCTGGATCCCTGCGACACTTCTGTTTCGTCGAAATTGAACTGTACACCCGCCGTTATCAACGATTCCACCGTCTGCATATTCACCTCATCATCGAAGAAGCTGATGACAGAAGCGGCGATTCGCTCACCGATCTCATCTACCTCCGTCAGCTCCTCCAGGGAAGCTTCTTTTAATCTTTCGATCGATCCAAAATGGCCGGCGAGCTTCCGGGCTACAGTTTCTCCGACATACCTGATCCCCAGGGCAAACAAAACCCTGTTAAAGGGAACACTCCTGGATTCCCGGATACTTTCAAGCAGCTTTTTGGTTGATTTCTCTGCAAACCTTTCCAGCCTGATCACCTCGTCATACGTAAGTCTGTACAGGTCAGCCGGATTTTTTACCAGCCCTTCATCATACAGCTGCCTGATGGTAGCACCTGCTGCATTTATGTTCATGGCACGCCTGCTGATAAAGTGCTCGATCCGCTCCCTGATCTGGGGCGGACAACCATAGGCATTCGGACAATAATGTGCTGCTTCACCTGGAAGCCGCACCAGCTCAGTCTTACATTCCGGGCAATGACTGATGAATTTTACCGGTGAAGGATTTCCCTCCCGCCTGCTGATATCCACACCAACGATCTTAGGGATGATATCTCCTCCCTTTTCAACCATGACTACATCATCCTCCTTCAGGTCCAGCATGGCGATCTGGTCAGCATTGTGCAATGATGCCCGCTTAACCGTGGTCCCGGCCAGCTGCACCGGTTCCAGGTTGGCAACCGGGGTAACGGCACCGGTACGCCCCACCTGGAAATCAACGCCAACGAGTTTTGTCGTCTCCTGCTGCGCCTTGAATTTATATGCAATTGCCCAGCGGGGGGTCTTGGAGGTAAACCCAAGTTGCTTTTGTTGCTTGAAACTGTTGACTTTGACAACGACACCGTCAATTTCAAACGGCAATTCCCTCCTTTTTTCCGCCCATTCGTCGATAAAAGCGAAGACCTCCTCCATTGAACCTACGCGTTTGCTGTAGGGCGGGACCTTGAAGCCCCATTTCTTGCAGATCTGAAGACTCTCATAATGTGTGCTGAAAAGATCTTCCATCGTCGCTACAGAATATAGATAACACTCAAGTGGCCGCCTGGCAACGATCGAAGAATTTTGCATTTTCAGCGTTCCGGCTGTTGCATTCCTAGGATTGGCAAATACCTGTTCTCCATCCTCGCGTCGCTGCTCATTCATCTTCCGGAATCCCTCCAGTGGCATGAGCACTTCGCCGCGGATCTCAAACCTCCGGGGAAAATTGTTTCCGGATAGTCTGAGCGGGATGCTGTTGATGGTCCTGATATTGTTGGTGACATCATCGCCCACATCACCATCTCCGCGGGTGAGCGCCCGGAACAGGCTCCCGTCTTCATAAGTAAGACTGATGGCTACACCATCATATTTCAGTTCACAGGCATATTCCACCTCCCCATCGATGGTCTTATGAATCCTTGATTCGAAATCCGACAATTCCTCCCTGCTGTATGTGTTCCCCAATGACAGCATCGGTATTTCATGCGGATACTGCTTAAACCCCTCCGTGATGTCACTTCCGACGCGCTTTGTAGGCGAATTTTTATCAGCATATTCAGGGTGTTTTTCTTCCAGCTCCTCCAGCTCCTTAAGCATCCTGTCGAACTCCTCATCTTTGATCTGCGGCAGTGCTTCAACATAGTACAGGTGGTTGTGCCTGTGTAACTCCTTGCGCAACTGATCTATGCGCTCTTTTGCAGAGGATGGTCCCATAGGTAACTGTTTTTTGTAAAAATAATAAAATGCTTTTCAGTCATCGAACGATTCTCTTCCAATGGCAATCTTTTTATTAAATTTGATGTTTATTTACCATGATGAAGAGAAACAGGATACGTATCGCCATTCTGCTGGTTGCCTGCATACATATTGCTGCCGGAACGCTGGCACAGGTGGGTCATGGTGGAAATCCGGTAATGAATGACACTGATTTTGATGCTGCGCAGGTGCTATACCTGCTGCCGCCCGAAGATCCGGTGAAGGTGGAAGGACTGAAGAGCACAGGGCCAGCAACCTACAAGAAACCACTGCAGTTTGCCACGGAGCGACCTGTGGATATGTCACCCGAAGTCAACGGACAATGGGTCAGCAAGGACGACATGCAAATCTGGCGAGTACACCTTGTATCCCCGGGGGCTTATTCACTGGGACTCTATTTCTCAGCGTTCGAACTAACTGAAAATGCCAGTCTTTTTGTATATAATCCGGATGGTACGCATATAAAAGGCGCTTATACCTGGCAAAACAACAAGGATTATGGTCATTTCACCGTCGGTCACCTGCCAGGCGAAGAGCTGGTGATCGAACTGCAGGTGACCGGTCATGATCGTGATTACGGCAGGCTGCGCCTCGACCGTTTGTCCCATGCATTTTTACCGGTATTTGCTGAAATGAGCGCAAAGAAAACCAGCCTGGGCAGTTCGCAGGATTGCGAAATAGACATCAACTGCGCGGAGGGGGATGACTGGCAGATCATGAAAAGATCGATTTGCCAGATCAGTATATCCACACCAGCATCAACCCTGCTCTGTAGTGGGGTATTGATCAACAATACCGCTTATGATGGGAAGCCATATATCCTGACTGCAGAACACTGCATCAACAGTGCATTCTATGCTGCCCGCAGTGTGTTTTACTTCGACTATGAGAACAGTGAATGCGGAGCGAATGATGCAACAAGAAATAAATCCATCAGTGGTTCATCCCTCTACTCGACCGGGGATTCCATCGATTTTACCCTGGTAAAAATGTCGGACCGTCCCCCCAGGGATTTCCAGGTCTATTATGCAGGATGGGATGCAAATGATAACAATCACAAAGGATCGGCAACACTGCACCATCCAAACGGAGATGCCATGAAAATCTCTTTTGATTTTGATGAGACAGAATCTGCAACCTGGGTGCCCGGAGACCTGAACGACTATGTAGTCTCCTCCAATTATCATATCCGGAACTGGGACATTGGCACAACCGAAGGTGGATCTTCAGGAGCCCCGCTATTTAACTTGAAAAACAGGGTCATAGGAACTTTGTCGGGCGGACTGGCGGTTTGTGGTGATTCGATCGGTTATGATGAAGAGAATGACAGGGTGATCTACTCACAGGTACCCAACCGGGACGACTTCTATTCTAAATTCTATTACAATTGGGACTTCATTCCGTCATGGAACCGTCAGCTCAAAGGATGGCTTGACCCGACAGGAACAGGTCAGCTCTCCATTGGGGGACTTTCATCACTGAGCCTTCCGGTACAGGATCACCTGGCGGGTCCTGGTAAGATCAGCGCCTGGCCCAATCCTTCAGATGGGATATTTAATTTACTCCTGCCTGAATATCAGGGGACCCGTCCACAATTCGAGGTGCTCAATATGAATGGTCAGAAAGTACAGGCAGATTTCAGCAGCACCACTTATCCTTTTCAGGTAGACATCACCGGAAGCCCACCGGGCATCTATCTTCTGAGAATCAGTACTGGTGACGTGCATCATACAGGCAGACTCGTCATTGAATGATGCGAATACAGCTTGTCTATATGATCATTATTTCTGCCCTTTTAACGGGGTGCGGAAATCCCGGTAACCAGCAGGGCAGGGGAGTCGGCGAGCGAACCGATACAATCGCCGGAAACAGTCATGCCGAAAAATTCAAACTGGAAATACACGATGGATATACCCTTGCCACCGTCTTTTCACCATGGCAGAATGCAGGCGATACCCGATTCCGGTATGTGCTGGCCGACCAAGAAACCGGGATCCCGGATTCCCTGTCGGAGTACCCCGTGATACATACTCCTGTTTCCAGTACAATTCTCATGTCAACAACCTTCATCTCCTTTCTGGACACACTCGGTCGGCTCTCCACGGTGGAGGGTGTCTCCGGTGGACAAAATATATTTGATCCGGAGCTGTACCATCGCTATGTATCCGGAGAGATCAGGGATGTGGGGTTTGACCAGGCGATAAATTTTGAACTGCTGGTGGAGATGCAACCCGATGTGGTTTTCATGTTTGGTGTGCAGTCAGGCATTGTCCAGTCGGTCAATAAACTCAGAAACGCGGGAATTGAGGTGGTGCTTTGCGCCGATTACCTGGAACCGCACCCGCTCGGCCGTGCAGAATGGATCAGGTTTTTTTCAGCATTCTCTAACCAGGAGGCTGAAGCCGAAAAGATTTTTGAGGGGATCGCGATGCGTTACGATTCCATCTCCGGAATTCAGCAGGAACACCCGGGTTCGCCGAAGGTCATGCTAGGACTTCCATGGAAAGATGCCTGGTATGTAGCTGGGGCAGAATCATATGCGGCCAGGCTGATCCGCGATGCTGGAGGAGCGTATGTTTTTTCAGACCATGATCATGCAGAGGCAAAACCCTTCGATATTGAATCGGTGTTTGCCCGGGCCATGGAGGCCGACATTTGGATCAACCCGGGAAGCGCCGGCAACCTGGAGATGATCACCTCACATGACCAGCGTTTCGAAAAACTAAATGTATTCAGGAACGGCCGGATCTATAACAACAATAAGCGCATCGGTCCGGGCGGTGGGAATGATTACTGGGAATCAGGCGCATTGCGGCCCGATCGGATCCTGGAAGACCTTTCAGCGATCTTTCATGACACAGTGCCTGCAGACAGTGTGCTTTTCTATTACACAAGATTGCAATAGACCCCGGGTGTGCAATAGTGAAAAAATATCCCTAAATTTGATCATCATCAATGACCAGGGTTATGGCAAGTATTCGAAAACTCAAGAAAGATATCAATGCACTCACGTACGACATGCTCACCAGGTGCTACGTGCTTAAAAACTATGATCCTGAAATTACGGAAGATGAATTTGACGAGGTGATCCGTAAAATCGTCTTTTTACGTAACGACCTTATCCTCAGGACCAATCACCCCGAAAGCGATGCAGAATCAAAAAACATGCGGTCGCACTACCGGAAGGTGAAGGAGGACCTCTACGAACTACTTGGAGTGATCGATGAACTAAAGGAGCGCGGGAATTGAGAAACAGGAAATACACCATTCAGCTTTCCTCTTTACTACTGCTGTTGCTGGTACTCATCATCCTGGACATTTCCCTGGGGACGGTAAGGATCCCGTTCAGGGACATCCTGGGAACCCTGGCAGGAAAACCCGGAATTGACAGTCAGCACCATCTGATCATTTCAGGATTCAGGATCCCTCGGGTACTGACCGGTCTGCTTGCCGGTGCCGCCCTTTCTGTAAGCGGACTCCAGATGCAGACGATCTTCCGCAATCCACTGGCCGGTCCCTATGTGCTTGGGATCAGTTCTGGGGCGAGTCTGGGTGCGGCCATCATTCTGCTGGGAACCGGGGCCATGGCCACCGGGATCCTTGCCAGGTGGGGGATCGTTGCTGCAGCCTGGCTGGGTGCTGCCGCGGTGATGTTCATCCTTCTGCTGGTGACGATCAGGATACGTAGCATCATGACCATCCTGATACTCGGGATCATGTTCAGCAGCGGATTATCGGCCATCATCAGTATCATGCAGTATTTTGGGAATGCAGCGGCACTCAAATCTTTTGTCATCTGGAGCCTGGGCAGCCTGGGCGATGTGTCGGGGAGTTCACTGACGATATTGCTGATCACCATCCTACCCGGATTGATGCTTGCGGTGCTTTCGGTGAAAGGCTTGAATGCCATGTCCCTGGGGGAGGAGAATGCGGGTCTCCTGGGGATCAATGTAAGGGCAACACGCATCCTGGTATTTGCCAGCACCAGCATCCTTGCTGGCAGCATCACCGCATTTTGCGGCCCCATCGGTTTTATCGGGATCGCGGTACCGCACATCACGCGGTTCCTCACCGGTCGGTCAGATATGCGTTACCTGTTGCCAGCCACGATAATCATGGGCATGGTGATCATGGTCGCCAGTGATATCATTTCCCAGGTCCCCGGGAGTGACAGGATCCTCCCGATCAATGCGATCACCTCACTGATCGGGATCCCGGTGGTCATCTGGGTGGTCATCAGCAAACGAAAAAGTATGATCTGATCGGAGCATGGCACGAATTATTCAGCATAAAAAAATATCGATCGAAAATCTCTGGTTGGGCTATGAGCAAGGCGTTCCATTGCTGGAATCGGCAAGTGCCGAGGTGAACGAAGGGGAGATGATCGCGCTTGTGGGAAGGAACGGGACAGGCAAGAGTACGCTCCTGAGGACCCTGGCGCGGTTGCAGACACCCATGCAGGGCAGGGTTATACTGAATGGTACGCCTGTGGAAGCGTTGAGCAACCGGGAGCTTGCGCGGCTGTTGTCGTTTGCCGGACCAGGTACAGGGACCATGGAGGACCTGACCGTGTTTGAGCTGGTATCGCTGGGTCGTCACCCCTATACAAACTGGTGGGGTGCATTGAGGGATGCTGACCGGGAGAAGATCAATGAATCACTGAGCTTTACGGGAATGCTGGATTTTCGTGATGCCCGGGTGAACAGACTCAGTGACGGTGAGCGGCAACGGGTGTTGATCGCGATGGCACTTGCACAGGATACGGATTTGCTGATCTTGGATGAGCCCACCGCGTTCCTGGATATACCAAACAGGATCGATGTGGTGGAGGTGTTGCACAGACTACGTTCTCAGAATCGAACCGTGATATTTTCCACGCATGATTTTGATAATGTTTTTTCATATGCCGACCAGGTCTGGATCATTGACGAAAGACGACTTATTACGGGGTCTCCCGAGGAGCTGGGTCTGGAGGGGGCATTTGATGCCCTGTTCAGTGATGCAGGGGTCAGGTTTGACAGGCATGGATTGCGGTTTGTGAGGGAGACGGATCATCGTGAACAGATCGGTCTTGCCGGGGAAGACCGGGATGGGAGATTCTGGACAGCCAGGGCCCTTGAACGTACCGGGTACCGGGTGGAAGATGCTGAAGAAGGCGGGAAGCCCGTTGTGGAGGTTAGAAAAGTAAAAGGTGTATATCGCTGGATTCTCACCCTGGGGAGTACTACAAAAGAGTTTACAACGTTATATGAATTGATCAGCCACTTGACACGATCATGATAAAAGTGTTATTTCCAACTTTAAAATTCAACCCATGGCAAATTCAACATCTTCGAGTGTGCGTAAAATCGTCGCCTATATACTGGCCGGACTTGTACTTGTGTTTTCTGTGGTGGCCATCCTGGCCATATGGGATATCATCGAATACAGGTATCTGATCAAGCGTATGTTTCAGTCACTGATGGTCGTGCTCGCTGCCTCTGCGGTGATCGTGCTGATCTTCGCTATCCTGGACAAACCCGAAAAGGATGAGTCCTGACCTCAAAGCAGGTCGGTGATCTTTTTTGCGTTCGCGGAATTCCGGTACTCCTTCAGCTTTTTTTCCCTGTCACCGATGGTGCGCTCCGGGAATGGTGTTTTCATTAGTTCCCCGATGAGTTCGATCGCCTCGGACGGCGACCTGTAGATATTGCACAGGCTTTCCACGCCACTTCCGCTCAGCATCAACGGATTGGCCATACAGTGTCGGCCTGCGTGCAGACTGTGCAGGAGCTTGAGCTTCAGTCCAGTGGGTTGGTAGGTGTACAGGAGGTTAATGTGCGCTCTTTCCACAAGGTCGTTCATCTGTTCATTGTCGGGGTTTGAAATGAGTTCAATGTGCGGAAAGCGATCGCAAATCCTGCGAATATGGCTCCCCGGGTTTTTGCCTGCGATCACAACCCTGTAGTTGATAAAGGAAAATACCCTTTTCACGAGGAAGAGCAGCGCTTTTTCATTTTCAGGAACCGAGAGGTTGCCATGAAAAAGGATGTAATCACCACTGCCCGATTTTGCACTTATGTGTTCGTGCTGGTGAAAGGCTGATACATGCTGACTTTTTCCATATTTATCATTGAAATAGATCGTATCTGTGGTGGATATACAGAGCATCGCATCGGCAGAATGTAAGATGGTTTCATACCTGGCAAGCTTTTCGGCTTCAGACCTGAGAAATAGTTTTTTATATATGATGCGCTCACTTTTAGCGAGCATGCGATAGTAATTGTGCTCTATGTTATGGGTTCGTACGAAAACCTTTTTCCCCCTTTCAATGCACTTTTTTAGAGGTGCAGTAGTGTGCAAACCCTCGAAAAGGACTGGGTGTTCGTCGCTGAGCAAGTTGCGGTCCAGCGCTTCATCACTACGCGTTGCAACAATATAGGGCATTGGGCGGACAAAGAATGCGGGTCCTGTTTTACGCGTATAATAATGTACCTGGTGACAGATCTCATTCAGCTTGTCTGCCGACTGGCGTTCATAGACCCAGGCGTGCAGGATGATCTTTACCCCGGAAGCATGAAGGGCTTTCAGCTTATAGAAAATATCGATAATACCACCATAATCGGGGGGATAGGGAACATTGAACGCAACAACATGCAAAGATTTACCTTCTTTCATTAAACGATATGCGGTTTTGGTGATCCAATATACAAAAATAATCCTTCTTTGATGCCCGGAGGCATCTGACTGATAATTGTGCAGAAACCCTGGAAGGGCCATTGAGTAAAGGTGTTTGCAATGATTTGATAATTAGGATTTAAAGGGAAATAATAAAATCCCGTATGCTTTAACATATTTTAAGAAAAATCCGTGGTTTTGATGTAACAAATTCGGATTCCAGCCGTTTAACTAGTAAACGTTCTTTTGAATATAAGATTGACTCTTATATTTTACTTTTCATAGATTTAGTTTAGGGTTAGTTTAGTTATGAAAACCGCCTCTCTCCGAGGCGGTTTTTTTTTATCTTTGCTGACCAATTTGGTTGCGAATGAAGAGAATTGAACAAGTCCTTACAGATGCAGTGATAAGAGCCGGGCGTGAACTCTGGCAAACAGACCTTGCTGAATCACAAATACAGCTTCAAAAAACACGTAAAGATTTTACAGGAGATCTGACCATCGTGGTATTTCCATTTGTCAGATTTGCGAAATCCTCCCCCGAGAAGGCGGGGGAAGTCCTTGGTGAATACCTGGTGAAACAGCTTGACGAGATCAGGGACTACAATGTGATCAAGGGGTTCCTGAACCTGGTGATCGACGAAAGCTACTGGCAGGCAATGCTTGCGGTAATTGCGAAGGATCCCGATTACGGAATCAGTCAGGCGGACGACGAAGCCCCGCTTGTGATGGTGGAGTATTCAAGTCCGAACACCAACAAGCCCCTGCATCTTGGTCACATTCGGAACAATCTGCTCGGGTATTCCATATCCCGGGTGCTGGAAGCCAGCGGGAAAAAGGTGATGAAGGTAAATCTTGTCAATGACCGCGGGATCCATATCTGCAAATCCATGGTGGCATGGCTGAAGTATGGAAATGGTGAAACCCCGGAATCTTCAGGTAAGAAGGGCGACAAACTGGTAGGTGATTATTATGTCAGGTTTGATACGGAGTATAAAAAGCAGGTGAAGGGGATGGAAGCAGCTGGCAAACCCCGGAAAGAGGCAGAAGGAAAGGCTCCCATCATGCTTGAGGCCAGGGAGATGCTGCTAAAATGGGAGGCAGACGATCCGGAAGTTCGTGCGCTTTGGGAGAAGATGAATGGCTGGGTATATGAAGGATTTCAGAAGACCTACGACCGGATGGGTGTCTCTTTTGACAGGATGTATTATGAGTCAGAGACCTACAAAATGGGACGGGATATCGTGCTGAAGGGTTTGAAAGATGGTATTCTCGAGCAGGAGGAGGACGGATCTGTGTGGGCTGACCTGGAAGACAGGAAGCTTGACAGGAAATTGTTGCTGCGGTCGGACGGAACATCAGTATATATGACCCAGGATGTCGGAACAGCCCAACAGAGGTTTGCAGAATTTCCAATTGAAGAACATATCTATGTTGTTGGAAATGAGCAAAATTATCATTTTCAAGTGCTTTCGGTAGTGCTTGATAAGCTGGGGTATACATGGGCCGATAAATTGTACCATCTCTCCTACGGGATGGTGGAACTGCCCGAAGGGAAGATGAAATCCAGGGAAGGGACTGTAGTGGATGCCGACGACCTGATGGATGAGATGATCAGCACTGCAAAAAGTATGTCGGACGAACTCGGTAAACTGTCGGAATACAATGAGGAGGAGAAACAGAATATATACAGGCAGATAGGGTTGGGTGCCCTTAAATATTTTATCCTGAAGGTGGATCCGAAAAAGAATATGCTCTTTGATCCGAAGGAGTCAATCGATTTCAACGGGAATACTGGTCCGTTTATCCAGTATACCTACGCGCGTATCAGGAGTGTATTGCGGAATGTCAGCGATGCAGAGGTGGTCTTCCCACAGATCAGTCTGAATGAAAAGGAGATTGACGTGATCAGGCTGATCCATGAATTTCCAGAGGTTGTGAAGACTGCTGCTGATGAGCATAATCCCTCGGTAATTGCCAATTTTATGTATGACGTTGCAAAAGAATTCAACCAGTTCTACCATGACCACAGCATCCTGAATGCCGATGATGCCGATACGCGCACATTCCGGATCAGTATGTCAAAACTGATCGGTGACATGATTGAGAAGGGGATGGGATTGCTGGGAATTGAGGTGCCTGAGAGAATGTAATGGCTCAACTGCAAATATTGCTTATTTCTTCACAACCATCTATAGTATTACTGAAGGCTGCCCTTCGACAGGCTCAGGGCGCTGTCGGTATGATTCAAATCAGATTTTAACTGAGAACTGCCTACTGCTTACTGGCAGCTACGCCTTCGCGGCTTTCAGCGTATTCAGTAACAGCGATACCCTCGTCATCGGTCCGACTCCGCCCGGTACGGGAGTGATATAGGAGCATTTCGGAGCTACTTCATCGTATGCCACATCGCCCTTGAGCCTGAAACCACTTTTGGTCTCGCTGCTTTTTACCCGGGTCGTACCCACATCAATGACAATCGCACCGTCTTTGACCATATCAGCTTTGATAAATTCAGGGGATCCCAGCGCAGCGATAAGGATATCGGCTTCTGCACAGACTTTTTTCAGATCTTTGGTCCTCGAATGTGCCACCGTTACCGTTGCATTGATCGATTTCTGCGACATCAGTATACTCAGGGGTCTGCCCACGATATTACTTCTGCCCACCACGACACAGTTTTTTCCGGAGGTTTCAACCTGGTATCTTTTTAACAGTTCAATGATCCCGTAAGGGGTTGCACTTAACAAAGATGGTAGTCCGATCACTGTCTTTCCAACATTTTCGGGGTGAAAGCCATCAACATCTTTTCCTGGATCGATGGCCTCGATGATCTTCTGTTCCGAGATATGTCCTGGCAGGGGCAGTTGTACAATGAATCCATCAAGGTCATCATCGTCATTGAGCTCTGCGATCTTGTCAAGAAGGACCTCTTCGGTCACATCATCTTCGTAACGGACAAGCGTACTTTTGAAGCCGACCTCTTCACAGTCTTTGATCTTGTATGCAACATAGGTCTCGCTTCCGCCGTCGTGGCCCACAAGTACTGCGGCAAGGTGCGGAGGTTTTTTTCCCTGCTGAACCATGGATTTTACCTCTTCGGCTATTTCTGCCTTGATTGTTTTGGCTGTCGCCTTACCGTCAATGATCTGCATACTTTTAAAATTATTGTGGGGTTATGTGGATTATCTCTTTGGCATGTTTGAAAGTGCGCGTCCCATCGCTTTTCCCTTTCCTGAGCTCATCATGCGCATCATCTTCCGTGTCTCGCCAAACTGTTTTACCAGCCTGTTGATCTCTGCCACCGATGTACCGCTTCCGTTTGCGATCCTGGCTCGCCTTGTGCCGTTGAGCAGTTTTGGATCGGACCTTTCCTCCGGCGTCATGGAGTTAATGATCGCCTCGATGCCCTTGAAAGCATCATCGTCGAGATCAAGGTTTTTGATCGCTTTACCCATTCCCGGGACCATTGACATCAGGTCTTTTACATTCCCCATTTTCTTGATCTGCTGGATCTGGGACATGAAATCATTGAAGTCAAAGGTGTTCTTGGCCAGTTTCTTCTGAAGTTTACGAGCTTCATCAACATCATACTGCTCCTGGGCTTTTTCAACCAGTGATACGATATCTCCCATCCCCAGGATCCTGTCGGCCATCCTGCTGGGGTGGAATACATCCAGCGCATCCATTTTTTCACCGGTACCGATGAATTTGATCGGTTTATTAACAACGCTTTTGATCGACAAAGCAGCACCACCCCGGGTATCTCCATCCAGTTTGGTAAGGACCACCCCGTTGAAGTCCAGCCTGTTGTTAAATTCTTTGGCAGTATTGACTGCATCCTGACCCGTCATTGCATCCACGACGAACAGGATTTCATGCGGATTGACAGCATCTTTGATCGCCTTGATCTCTTTCATCATCTCTTCGTCAACTGCGAGACGGCCGGCGGTATCAATGATCACTGTATTTTTACCTGAATTCCGTGCAGATTTGATCGCAGCCTTGGCGATCTTTACAGGGTTTTTATTCTCCTCTTCCGTATAAACTTCGACACCGGTCTGCTCGCCCAGTACCTTGAGCTGCTCGATGGCAGCAGGACGGTATACGTCACCTGCAACGAGCATGGGATTCCTGCCTTTTTTGGATTTGAGGTGACTGGCAAGTTTCGCCGAAAAGGTTGTTTTACCCGATCCCTGCAAACCTGCGATCAGGATCACGTTCGGACTTCCCTTGGTTTCGATCTCGGCACTTTCGGACCCCATCAACTCGGCAAGCCGGTCATGTACGATCTTGACCATCATCTGGTTTGGCTTCACCGATGTAAGGATCTTCTTCCCCAGCGCCTCCTCTTTTACCTCGTCGGTAAATTGCTTTGCGATCTTAAAGTTGACGTCGGCATCCAGCAGGGCTCTCCTGACATCTTTTAACGTCTCTGCGACATTCACTTCCGTGATCCGTCCCTGTCCTTTCAGCAGTTTGAACGACTGCTCTAATCTGTCCGATAAACTTTCAAACATAATGCTTCAATTTTCAGCCACAAAAGTAGCTAAAAATCGCTTAACTTAAAATTAAAAAAGGGTCCCGGATGCAGCCAGGACCCTCACTGAGTAGTAGTAGTTAGTAGTACTCATTCTTCACTTGTAACAGGGATACTCCCTGTAAGCGTAATGTTATTGATGTCGGTGTAGTCATAAATATAGAATCCATCTTCACCGATCATGAAAAGGAAATTTCCAACGGGGATGACATCTTTGGACTGAATATCTGAAAAGGATGCCAGCTGATTTTCATCGATTGTGGTCGGACTGCTTGCATCGTATACCATGAGGCCGTTCGGGCCCTGGCAGACAAAAAGTGTTGTGCCAGATATACCAAGACCATAGGGTTCATCCATGTTATAGGAGGCAATCAGCTGCGGGTCATACTTGTCAGAGATGTCAATCACCTCCAGGAGATCGGCAGTTCCGCCACACAGGTTACCTGACCGCAGTGTAACATAGGCATAATTTCCATTCACGACTACCGGGTCGCAACTGGTAATGTGCCTGTATTCAGCGGTTTTGAACGGACTGTCAGGGTCCTCCAGGCTCAGGATATGCATGCCCTGGGTGGATCCTATGTACATGTAATCATTATATATGAACATTGTCTCAAGTCCTGATCCGATATATTTGTCATATTTCACCGGAAGGGTATCTGTTTGCGTGATGTCAACAACTTTCAGTTTATAATCGGTTTGCAGCATATAGAGATAATCATCATACGTTAAAAATCTGGCCATGGAGCCACCTACACCGTAAGCTGACCCGGCAGCGGCACCTCCACCACTCCTGGGCACAGAGCTCATATCGAAGGAAACGACATTCCATTCAGCATACATGGGCCAGGGATAGGGATTGTTCTGGATCTCTTGTGTAAACTCCTTAACTACCCAGCCGGTGACCACGCCCTCTTCCTGGTCGACCTGTGCCACCGGGTAATCCGGATCATATGGTGGAAGCGTATATTCCAGGATATCCTCGATACGTCGCTCCTCGAAAGGAGAGGCGGGATCACTGATATCGACCAGCACCAGGTCGGTGTAACTGTCGAGGTATAAAATATCGTCCTTGATCGCCATGTCCACATTCCCGGCAACAGGGATGTAGGCGATCTGTTCAGGTGATGCAGGATCGGTGATATCCACCACGTGGACCCCCTCCATGAATTCATTGATATAAATGGTATTTCCTTTGAAATAGATCTTTCCCGGTCGGCTGATCTCCCTGGGAGATTCTGCAGTTATTGATTTTCTCAGGTCATCATATGACATATATTCAGGCACATTCGCGGTGTAGGTCTGGAATTTTTTATCCTCGCAGGAATTCAGCACAGACATTACCAGGAGAGTGATAACGGGAAATAGTGTTCTTTTATTCATGAGTCTGATTTTCTCTCAGGATGCAGAAAGTTTCATACAGGTTGCGTCCGCACGCAACCCATTTGCAACTCCAGGCATCTTACCCGTAAATCACTTAAATCGAAACCCATGTTGAAAAGAAGTTTGCTTATCCTCTTCGTAGCTTTGACTCCTTTATTGCATCTGGATGCACAGAACACCGATCAGGTAACCCTCCAAAACGGAACCGTGATCCGGGGGAGTATTGTGAAGATAGTTCCCGGGGGGAATATTACCATTGACGATCGTGCAGGCAATACGTGGGTATTCGACATGACCGAGGTCAGGGATATGGAGGAGGTGGAAGAGACGGCAATGGTCAGAAACGGATTCAATCCTGGTTGGATTAACATGACCTCGATCGGATTTCTGGCAGGCTCACAGCGAAGCGACTATATCGCACCCTTCAGTCTGCAGACATCGGTGGGCTACCGGATGGAATCAGGAATCTACACCGGGATGCTGGTCGGACTTGAGTTTTTGAATATCAATCATTTGCCTGTCATGTTCGATTTCCAGTATTCACTCCGAAACAGCGATGTGATGCCGGTGTTGATCGCCAGGGGAGGGTATGCAGTACCAACAAAAACCTCTTCGGAATACTATGGTTCCAACTTTACTTACAGCGGCGGACTTTCAACTGCAGCAGGGGTTGGGTTGAAGATTCGTACACGCGCAAGCTTTGCCTGGGATGTCAGTCTACTGTACAGGCATATGCGGATCAGCTATACCGAAGAATATGATTACAATCCGGTCGACTATACCAATCTGGATGTTTACAACCGACTGGAAATCAGGCTGGGTTTCTACCTTGATTTGCAGAACTGATCAAAGATACCTCCCTGATGTGTGGTTCCCGCTGTGAGAAAATGGCAACTTTGGTTTTGCGGGGACCACACATCTTTTTCACTCTCAACTCTTAACTCTCCACACTCCTCTATCTTTTAACTCTCGACGCTCGACTCCTGGCTGTAAAAAATATTGCTCCAATCATCATTGTTAAAAGTTTGACCGGGCAACAATTGTGATCATTATTTCTATCTTTGCAATTCCAAATGCGGTTAGCCGATGAGTGAGAAAAACGAGCAGATTTTTGAGAACGAGGAGTTTATGATCCTGCTCCGTAAATACGAAAAGATGAAGAGCAGCAAGGGTTCGGCATTTTTTGACGTGGAGGAGTTTGAACAGATCATTGACTACTATCTTGATGAATTCGAATACGACAACGCCAGTGAAGCTGCAGAATTTGGCAAACAGCAACATCCTGCATCTGTGGAGATCAAGTACAAGGTGGTACACATCTTCCTGGAGCAGGGAATGGGAAAGCAGGCGATCGAAATGCTCGCAGAGATCCCGACCTGGGAATATACCAATTCAGAATACCATTACCTGACTGGAACGGCACAATGCCTTACCGGACGGATCCATGAAGCGGAGAAGAGTTTTGACAGGGGGCTGGAGCTTTCCTCCGAAGATACCTTTGAAGCATTGCTTAACATTGCCATCGCATTTGAAAATGCACGACAATAC
>CAKZNC010000067.1 GCA_937129385.1 uncultured Bacteroidota bacterium | reverse complement strand
TTTCCAGGTACTGGAACCGCAACGAGCCGATGAGAATATTGTTCTTCCATCCCGAATAGCGGTCGCTGTCCACAAACGTCATCCCGCAAGGTGCAATCGAGGGATCCCAGTAAACCACCGGCTGCGCCATCCCCTCCTTGTGCGTGAGATCTGTGAATTTCGTTCCACTATAGTTGATTCCATATGAGATTACCGGCCAGCCGTAATTCACACCGGGCCTGATCAGGTTGAGCTCATCGCCGCCACGCGGACCGTGTTCCGACTCCCAGATTTCACCCGTTACCGGATGCATATCCGTGCCCTGCGGGTTGCGGTGCCCGTATGAATAGATCGAGGGAACCGCTCCCGGGGTATCCACGAACGGGTTGTCCTCCGGTATGCTCCCGTCATCATGGATCCTGTGGATCTTCCCGCAATGGTTTTCAAGCGTCTGGGGATTCTCGTCCCTGTTGCCGCGGTCACCCACACCAAACCAGAGGTAGCCCTCTTTATCGAAAACCAGTTTGCATCCCCAGTGCTGACCGCGGTTTGAATTCGGCCCCGCATCGAAAATCACCTCTTTGTCCACCAACATATCATCGGTAAGTCTGGCGCGCATCACCGCGGTACACCCCTGCCGGGGGTTGTCCTCCGAAGGCTGTGAATAGGAAAAATAGAGCCACCCATTCTCTTCATACTCCGGGTGCAACCGAAGATCCAGCAATCCGCCCTGTCCCTTGGCCATGATCGGGGGCAGACCCGTAATCACATTCAGTTTGCCGTTTGAAAAACGGTACAGGATCCCATCCCTCTCCGAGATCAGCATATCCCCGTTGGGCAGAAATTCCATCCCCCAGGGAATATTCAATCCATCCACAACCGTATCAATAATAAATTTCTGCTTGTCAGATTCTATCACCCGGTCAAGTGTCAGCGCAGGTTGGTATGCTGAAGGGTCCTCCGGCACCTCCGTACGGACAAATTTCGCAAGTGCCCGGATCTCGCTGTCGGAAAAGGCCGCCTCAAATGCCGGCATTCCAATGTCCTCCCTCCCGAACTTGATGCTTTTGAATGCCGCATCATCACTGTCGCCGTACATCCAGTCACTCTTATCAAATTTCTCCAGGTGTTCACCATGACTCCCCGCACAATAGTTCAGGTAATGCTCCCGTACATCCTGTTGAACCGCCCCTGGATCATCCCCCGAAGTACGGTCTGATGCCCTGCCGTTTCTGCAGGATGAGACTGCAAGGATTGTAATAATAACTAGAATTGATGCCCTGAGAATAAATTCTGAATTGCGAATGTACATGATGCGGGATGGGTTGGTTATGCACATAAATATCTGACTTTATGCGCAGATGGACAAATAATTATTTGCAACCCCAGGGAAAACTACGCACCCACCGAAGATTCCAGGTTCCGTTTTTGTTATTCCCATTAAGAGAATTGCCTCCGCCCATTGCCAAACGAACATACCAATTCCTCTCTGTCGTGCATTGCAGACAGAGAGGAAGTTATATTTATAAGAGATGCATTTCCCGCTCTTACGGGTGGCTTAGAATATGATAATTAAAATGATGATCAGAAGCAACAGTCCTGATCCCCCAATATAAACAAAAGGATCCATACTTTGAATGATCTCCTTGTACCTCATGAGCTCATATTTCACTGCTTTTCTTACCTCGCTGGTCATTCCTGACTTTTCCATATCACGGATCTCTTCCACGCGCTCCGCAATAAGCTGGATGTCTTCCGCAGTGTAGGTTTCTTTTTCAGTATTAACCACCAGGTTCTCTTCTGCAGCGACTTCTGCCGGACTCATGGCAAACAGTGCATTTCCATTAAGAGTGATCAGTGCGATAAACGCGATCATCAGTGTTTTTTTCATGTTCAGGTTTTTTTGGTTCGTATATATTAAACACAACTGGAACACCTATTGTTTACAATATCACCAACATACAATTTGTTCCAACCGCCGAAACCATTGTCATCCAATACGAAATTGTCAGTCAATTTCCACCTTCTTTAAACCATTGTTTGCATTGAACACCGGGAAATACATCATCTCAATTTTTGCAGGATTCAGGGTGTATTTTCCATTGTACCGTGGCTGTAACTCGATCTCAAACCGGTAATCTCCTTCCTGGAGTTGCTCACAGAATATCGCCGTTTCATGCCTGAAATGTTCCCGGTGTACTTCATAAAAGGTGCTGATCGTTTTATCTCCATACGAACAGCCGGCAGGAATGGGAACATTGATCATCACGTAATCGGCATATTTTTTCACCTTTACATCGACAACCAGCCGCACCTTCTTACCGGCCTCCAGCACCTTGTCCTCCCTCCCTTCAAAATGAGTTTCAATCTCAAAATTGGTCCTCCTGGTCTCCGGTTCCGGGTTCCAGTATCTCCTGTAGGAGGTCAGGTATACCGGGAAATCTCCCTGTTTGCGAATCCGGATGCTGTCTCCTTCATGAAGAGTGGTGTCGAAAGGAAAGGCCGTAACCTGCTTTTCTAATGCCCCGTTGATCCAGAGTTCAGGCATCCCGATGCTCTGGTCTTCTCCCACCAGGTCGGGTAAGATGGTCTCAATGATGCTTGCGGCCTCGTAAGTGTTCATCCACCGGTCACCGGAGCGCATTTCAAACAAATAATTCCTGATCTTAGAGAGCAAGGCAGCATGTTCATTTGCACCATCAGCTTTCAATATCCTGTATGCTGTTAGTGTATTCTGAACATCACCGGCCAGGAGATAGTGCCCGGGGTGCTTCCCTGTATAATATACATTTCCGAACATGGTCTCTTTCCTGAATGCTTCAAGCGTATCAACTTTTGTCTCCAAACCGCACAGCTGCCGAAGCTCCAGGTAACGGAAAAAGCAATTGATTTTTTCCGGATCTTCAGGCTTCAAACCTTCTACATAGAAATTGTAATCCAGGTCTGCCCCCGCCAGTCTCATCATCTTTAACATCCAGATCTTGCGCTCATTGGAGATCCCACGTTCCAGTTCCCAAACAACCCAGTCGATGATCTTCCCTGCTTCAATTTCCACCCTGTATCCCATCTGCTCGGCTTTTACAAGGGCCTCCAGTACATGCAGACTGATCCACATGCTTGGTTGTCTTGAATTCTTCCACCAGCCCCATAAACCGTTCTCCTTCCGGTTCCTGTCCAGTAACCTGATCATCCTGTTGACCCTGTTTTTTTGATCGAATTTCTCCCCCCGGAATTCACTGATCAGCTGCTCAGCCAGCAATGCCTTGAGTTTCGAGGCGAGCTGCTCATTACAGGAATACCTGTAGTTGATCAATTTACTGATCTCCTCGTCCATCACATCAAGGACATCAGCACGTGCATGAAGCACCGTTTCACCTCCCGGTTTTGCCACAATATCAATTACCGTGTCATTTTCCAGCACATGAAACGATCCCTCGGTCTCTTCCAGGCCGACAGGAAATACCGGCAGCTGTCTCTTCTCTCCATCTCGGTATCCAAACGGTGTTTCAATAACAAAGGACAATTCCATTGAATCAGTTCCGAAACCGGTGACCGGCAGGGTGTCAACCAGCACCCTTTCACATCTTCTTGCTGTATCAAGCAATACATTCCCTGAAACCTGGAATGTGGTCTGCACCTCCTGGGGAACCGGGGTGTAATTTTGCACCTTTCCGATCACATTGGCAATGTCTCCCTCCACGAGAAACCTGGGCATTGCAAGTCTGGCCATCAATGGCTTGTATGATTTAATCTCTCCGGAGGTTTTCCCGGCCTGTTTGTCTCCATTCATGGCGAGGTAATGGGTGCTCCAGCTCGTGATATCATCCGGGAATGTGACACTGAATGTGGCCTTGCCGTCCTGATCGGTCCTTAACGCCGGCTCCCAGAATGCTTCGTCTGAAAAGTTTTCCCTGATATCAGAGGGTGGAAATCCATCCATTGAAAATACATTATCCGCGATTGTGGCGATACTGTCACTTGCCAGGGTGAGGCTGGATTGCCCTCCGGAATTGATCAGCAATACCCCGTTAGCAGCCTGGGCACCATATATCGCCGTGGCTTCAGCTCCCTTAAGAATTTGCATATTCCTGACTAGTCCAGGATCAAGATCTGAAAGATCCCCCGCGTAAATCATCCCGTCAATGACAATCAGTGGTGCTGCATCAAAGTCAACCGCTCCCATTCCCCGGATCCTGATCTCCGGAATTGCACCCGGGGCGCCGCTCATGTATTCCACCTGTAAGCCCGAAACTTTCCCCTGGAGGGCACTCATCACTCCCGCATCAATACCATGGAATGGAACTGCGCCAGTCTCCATTGCAACCACCGAGCCGGTCAGGGAAAGCTTTTTAGAGGTGCCATACCCAATCACCACCACCTCGTCCAGTGCGAGGACCGATTCTTCGAGGATCATGTCAATACGCTGCTGATTCCCGACGAATACCTCACTGTTCTCAAAACCAATAAAGGAAAACTGCAGCTCAGCATGGTTATTTGTAACCCGAAGGGAATAGTTCCCGTCATAATCTGTAACTGTACCGTTGTCAGTTCCAATCTCTAAAACGGTAACGCCAGGCAATGGATTTCCCTCAGAATCAGATACAAATCCCTCGATCCATTTTCCAGTGCCCGGCGCAATGAACTCTGTACGGTATTTCTTCAGGATGACCGGTTTTTCATACAGTTCGGTAAACGTTGGACTCACAGGACCGGAGATGTGGTCCCGGATCAGGTCATCGACAAAGATTCCAAAGGAATCATTTTGAATTTCAACTGGCCCCTTGAACTGGTAATAAGTAGATCCGTTGATCCTCGAATGAAGAGAATCATATTTGACATACCCGGAACCAGGGAGAAAATATAACGCACTGTATACCCCCTCCTCCAGGTCTTCAAACCTGTTTGCTGTTCCGGGGTAGATCCTTGTAAAATCCTGTTCATCATTACTGAAAAGCAAGGTGTTGACGGGTTTCCCCGGCAGAGAGTCGGGGAGATCCACCACCAGGCGTCCTCTCCCGGGGGTAGTGGTGGTCGGACAGGTATAACGGGCACTGGCCCGACGCCTCTTATCCAGTATGTCATCCCACATTTGCTCGATCACCCGCTTCGTGAGCACCTCATCTGATAAGTCTTCCTGTGCGTGGAACCTCCACAAATGTTCCGGGAAATATTTCGAATCCTGGCTTCTCATCTTCAGCAAACGCTTTGAAAACTCGTATTCAAAGAAGGGTTCATGTATGAATTCCATTGAGTAGCCATCCGGGATTTCAAAATTGATATCCGAACTAAATACAGGTCCGGCATAATTCTGAATCCGCCGGCCTTGTGAAGTCAGCAACTGGAACCTGCCGTTCTGCTCTATATAGGCCGGTTTTTCACCAAATGTGTTGCGATAGGGAAAAATGTACCGGTATAAGATCTTCTTTTCGTAGTCCGACAACTTATTGTCCATGGATTGCCTGAGCACCCTTGGATCATTGGTTTGATCATCCAGGCCCAGGATTGTTTTCATTCCGGCCTGGAAATAGACATTTTCAATGTAAAATGTGGCCTCGGAAGTCCGGATCTTCAGATCATGAAAACCCGGTGCTACCTGGAAGGAATAGGGCATGGTGTTGGTCGACCAGCTGAAATAGACAGGTTTATAATCAACATAGATGACATGGACCGGGATGATTTCACCTTCAGACACAACAAAAGGTGCAAATTGCGTTATCCCATTGTCTGCCCTGTACTCGTAGCGGTATATTCGATTGCCCGGATACAGGAACCGATAATAAGCAATACTGTCCAGTCCTGCTTTTTTGTTCCATTTGTCAAAGTCAAGCTTCTTGCCCGGAAAACTTTCATTGCCGTTACCACCGAAGGAAAAACTGTTGATCATCTTTTTGCTCTTCCGCTGCTTTTCAAAACCGGGCATCCCCGGTGAACGATAATCAAATTTTCCGGTCATCCCATATGCGGTCAGATCCACGCCTTCAACAGGTTCCCCGTTCACATCAGTTACACTCACCTCGATCTCTACCTCCTGGGAGGGAAAGATTTTGGCTGGTTCGCTGACCGAGACATGTAATATGTCTTCCCGGAGTGAAATCTTGTAATGCTCATCCATCAGCTGACCGGCCCAGAGATATTGTATGGACAGATAGTAGTTCTGCTTTGAGAAGGTTTTCATCTCAAGGGAAAGAGAATCACTGTAACCCCGGTCTTTCTCTGCATTACGCCTGTATATAAAATAACTGAAAGGCAGGTTGCGTGGATTCTGAACCTGGATGCGAATGCTGTCACAATCACGGTCAGAATAACATGACACCATAGATGGCGCATCTCGCAGATCGATGGTCTTTTGCAGATTTCCGGATGTAACGCTGTATGACCTGTAATAGGGATTCAGCGGGAGCTTCAAGGGCAGGGAATCATTAAAAAGTTCAGTGTTATTTCCGAAATTATCCACCCCATACACAGTTGCCAGAACCGTCGTGTCCCTGCCATTCATACGCGCAAACACCTCAAGTGAGTCTCCGCCAATTTCATCTTCGATTTCAAATGCCTGGTGATAGAAATCAATCCGCTTTTTCTCCGAAAGTAATTCGTTATCGGAGGTGAGGAGTTTAACCTCCACGGAATAAGACAGGTTCATTTGAGGAAAAACGGAATCGGGAATGAGGATCTCAGTATCACCCTCATTATCAAGCACCATCTCTTTATATAACAAGGTGTCGGGAAGATATGCGCCGCTTTTAAAGACCGCGTTTACGCTTTCCGTTTTTACCAGTACTTCCAATCTCCCGTCCAGCAGGTTTAAATCGTTATCATCCTTTCCACTTGCGCGGATCACCAGGTCCTGTCCGCGGAATTGCCGGTCAGCATCAGCTGTGAGCTCCAGCCGCAAACTACTCAATTCATAATCCTCGAAGCGAAAAGAGCCGGTGATGTACCTCATTCGATCCCTTTTTTCAAGCCAGATTCGATAGTTCCTGTCCAGGATCAATTCCAATGAATCCTCCAGCACAAACTGGGTTTGATATCCTCCTTCCCGGTAAGGTTGTAATGTTGCAATATGGACATTTCCCCTTGGAGTATGCATCACCAGGTGTGCCGGATCATCAACGGGTTTGCCGTTTTCTTCCACTACAAATGCCTTCAGCTTCACTGTATCACCCGGTCTGTAAATGGGTTTGCTGAATACCATGTATCCCTTGTGTATGCTTTCAAAATTGCGGCTACGAGAATAAGGATCGAAGATGCTGGAAATCTTCCTGCCCACCCTCCTGAAAAACCAACCTGTCTGGGCAACTGTACCCCGGGGATAGCCCCTGTATATTGACCTACCGATATCGATGGGAAAGTGGATTACAAAATTCACAGGTCTCCATACAATTTTCACAGGTGTTTCATATAAGACCGTCCTGGCAGCACGCAGGGCAAGGGAGCTGTTATACATACGATCAAGGTCATACCAGGCAGTGAAGCCGTCAACGGTGACTTCAAGCAGGCCTCTCTGGTTTGAACGCCTGTCGATATATGAGTTGGTCTCCTTGTCAAAACGAACACGCTTCCACCTGACCGTGATACGGGCATCCTTGATCACATCCCCCTGGAGGTCATACACCCTGATGGTCAGATCTGTGTTATTGGTAGCAAGCAGCACCCCAAAATTTGTGACTGTAGTGATGTGGAACTTCAGCTTATTCTCCTCGGTATGTACTTTCAGGTAATGTCCCTCTGACAGCTCCTTCGTATACTCCGCATTCGTTGGAAATGAATCCACCAGGGTATGAAAATAGGAGGGGTCTACCTCCCAAAGGTCTTTGTGACGGACCTGTTTGGCCTCCCTGTCGGTAAGCTGGTAAATATAGGTGTAATAACTGGTGTGCCTGCTGTTGATGAGGTCTTGCGAATAGACGACACTCCCGATCACAAGGAGTATGGAGACAATTGTGAGGTGCTTCATAATACAAGGAGTTAAAGATATGGTTTCTCCTGTATGATGCAATTTTTACAATGATTCCATAAAATTTAAAAAAGAAGCAATATTTTATCGATGAATCACCAGCCTGGAGATATGATGATCATGTACGGTGAGTATTTCAAGAATATAAATTCCCTCCTCGACACCTGCCAGGTTCAACTTGATCCTTGCAACATTGCGAGTATATTGGTCACTGATAGGCTTGCCATTTACCGCATATAGTTTCACAGATTGTATTTCATCCATTGTAGCTGATTCAATGATTACATACTGATCCGCCGGGTTTGGATAAATCCTCACCCCATTTGAAAGTTCTTCCCTCTCATCCATGCCGACCAGCACATTGGAGCCGCCCGGGGTGAGTCTCAGTATCTCGATGTTCATGTTCCCGTCGGGATACCTTCCATATGCCACATCGGGCTGCTGTATGCCGAATTCCAATCGGTCGATAAAAGTCACTCCATTTTCGGTAACCTGGCCAATCCCGATCATGTCTCCCTGGGCAGAAAGGGCAAATTCCAGGTGATCTACTCCCTGCTCCGGATCATTGTCGGCCCAGAAAAGGGCAAATCCGCCGGGCGCAAGACTGGTGACATCTTCATTGTAGTAGGGGATCATTTTGATTTGTAACTCCTCCATCCCGGAAATAAAATGCATTCCGGCCAGGTCAACTGTAAACGGATTGGCGTTGTACACCTCGAACCAATCGTCAAACTCACCCGCTTCATCAGCCAGTGCAGCATCGTTCCTGGCCATCAGCTCATTGATGTACAAACCGGTGACCGGTGTGGGCTCACTGTTAAGTTTTCCCGGTGTTCCTCCTGCAACATGACTGGCATGCCATGCGCCGGGCGAGCTGCCATCTCTCCTTCCACTGAACAGTTCCATGGATGCTCCCTTTCCATCCGGACCATCGGGCCAGGGATATACCGTACCATACCGCAATGAATGGACAAGCTTGTAATCATTGTTATAGATCCTGATCAATTCACCTTCGCTGCTCAAACCAAATACCAGGTCCCCGGTGATCTGATTCGAACTCCCGCTAAACGCTGCAACAGAATCGGCGCTTTCGGCAACCACCATATATTCGCCGGGCTGCAGCTCCAGATGATCGGGAAATATAAACTCGTCTGCAGGATCCTGACCCTTCAGGACCCACCCGGAAAGCTGAAGTGAGTTCTCAGAGTTGTTGAAAAACTCCAGCCAGTCGCCAGATCGGGAACCCCCGGGATTGTACATCACCTCCGTGATGAGCAGTGGAGAGCCAGATTCTGAGACGGTCATCTGATAAGCCCCTATATCTGCCCTGGTTCCATCCGGATCCTGTTCGCCCGGTGTTCCGGCATCAATACAGGGAGACCCCTCTCCCAGCCCGAAATTCAATGTGGAAGGTGAAGAAAAAACCGGGTTGGCCTGCAGGTTATGATATCCCTGTAACTCCTCTCCGTCAGAAAGTGAATAGGTAACCGAAAGGGTGGAGAACTCGTCAACAAATACCGGAGCCACAAGAGATGCCGATATGATCGTGTTCTTCACCATGGCAACACCTCCGCCGTTACCTGCGTTCTTTTCAAATACGGCAATCCCGGTCCGGTTTGCATACAGGGTGTTCTGGTCAATATGCGCAATGGAATTGAAATCCTTGATCCCGAATCCCTGGTTGCAGTCAACGATGATATTCCCCTTCGCATATACCTCCGACCCCTGTCCCACAGAGATCCCTTTATCTGAACAACTTAATATGACATTGTTTTCTATCCGGATGCCCGTTGCTGCCTCCCCGAGGTCGATCCCGTCGCTGTTGGGACCAAAGAAGCTATAGATATAATTTTCCTCAACCAGAGCCCCTGATACGCTGTCCAGGTCAATGGCATCCGTGTCTTCCCAGTAATTTCCTTTCAGGTCGTTGTTTCGGATAACAGGCGCAATACATGACCTGAGGTTGACCAGGTCACCTGTTCCGCTGGAGGACAAATGGCAGGAGTCGATCTGCACCTCCCCGCCATAGCAATATACAGGATTGTCAACGTCCCCGATCTCAACACTATTCAGGCTGATGTCACTGTTGATGGATGTAATTGCCCCCTTGTAATCTCCATAACTGCTGCCGGAAGATGCATTTACCAGGACCAGGTGCGCCAGGTCCGCACCCTCTGCCTCAAGGATACAGATTCCTCCCCATTTACCGGGGCCTGATCCAAAATGCTTCCCCTTTGCATCCGGGTTTACGTTGATGCGAATCGGCTTACTTTTGGCTCCTTCGATCAATAACGTTCCATAATTTACCAGGCAGGCCCCGGGTTGCATCTGTATCTCCACACCAGGACCCAGGACAAGGGTGTCTCCCGCGGGTATGATCACATGACCTGTTGCTGACCAGGGTTTTGACGCATCTTCAATATGTAGCGTATTTTTTATAGTATCGGGCAGAAGATTTTGCTGCGGATCAAACAGCGCTTCGATGATTGTGTCTGCCTCAAAATCCAGGTCCAGGATTTTTCCTTCTGTCGTTCGGTTCCACCCCGAAAATGAATAGCCGGGGTCCGGCAGCGCCTCAAGTTTAACAGGCAATCCGGGGAAGAGTGTAAATGTTGCCGAATCCGCATCACTTATGTATGACGAACAGACCACCACCCTGCCTCCTTCTCCTTTTTTGATTGTCAGCCTGGCCGTGTCGGGTAAATTGAAATGGTCCATCATGTGACGAAACATATACCCGTTCCTTTGGGAAGTAAATTCACGAAGCAGGTCGGTATGCTGATTCCAGGCATCCATCGAAACCGGCGAATTCCACCTGGTAATGTGCTGCTCCATCTCTCCTGCAATGAGGGTTTGCAGACTGTCGACCACACCAGATACACGTGATGTTTCCAGGGTCGTTCCCAGGAACAGTGCTGTTCTTTGCAGGAAAGCGGACCGGAATTCACTATTTGTCATGAGCTCCCTGAAAAGGGCGGTATACCATGCATTCCCGGCATCCGGATTCAATGCACTCTGAAAAGTGTTGCTGTCATAAGGCTCCCCACCCGGACCGCCAAAGCAGTGTTCCATGTCAAAGGCGATCCACCGCCATGCAGACCCGGGGATGCGCTCTTTCCAGTATTTATTATTCACCTGCCACTGCTGGTAACCCCCGTAGATCTTATAGATCATATAATTCATGAATTCATCCACATCGATCTTCCCCGAAATGTACCTGTAGTGCTCCTCAACCGACAGGTCATGCGCCTCAACATATTCAACCAGCCGCCTGTAGGCATTGGCATCCCCGGAATTGACAGACAGGCTGTCTTCCAGCAGGTCGATATGGTCTGGATTCACACCATGGTTCTCCTGCAGGTACTCCTCGTTCACCTTTTCCCTTAAATTGAAGATTCCCCAGTATTCGCCGTTCATGTACACCACCACCGGCCGGTATGCCTGGTAATCGACATCGAACTGACCGGCAGGGATCACCGCCCCTAGCCCGTCCCTGAACATGGTCTGACCGTTGTCGTTCCCCCCGTTGCGCAATACCAGGCTGTGAAACACCTCTGTATCCTTATCCTTAAACAATTTGTATTGCAGGGTATCCTGTCCATACCTGTTCCGGAAAAACACCGAAAAGGGTTTTTGGTCGAACTGGAAGATCTGTGATCCGAATAGCTGCAAACCCGCATTGATATCAAATGCCTTTGATCCCTGGTCATCGAAATATTCCAGGTGGGCATACACCTCCCTGTTTTTCAGGTTATTCTGGTACAACCCAAAATCAAAGCCCCACAGGTATTCATGCCGTATCGAGATTGAAACCACAGGCAGATTCGTTTGACCATCTATGATATAACTCTTCGTCACCACCTCTCCCCGTAATTTTCCGTCGGCGTATTCCCTCGCCTTGATCACCTGGCTGAAATTCACCGGGATGGGTTCCCCATAGACCGGAGAATCGTAATCCGGATCCGATCCATCGGTTGTATAGCGGACCTCTGATCCCTGGATTTCGGGTATCAGTTCAACAGTAACCGGACCCGGAAAAAAACCGGCTTCAAGAGAAAACCCAGGATTCCCGCTACGCTTAAAAAAGGATGTGGCATTCGCGCTGTTGATCCCGGCAGGAGTCACCTCATCGAAATAGACCAGCTCCTCCGCATTGCCAAAGGCCCTGCCAAAGGAGAAATCCCGCTCCTGGTTGACCACTTCAAGACTGTCGACAACCAATCCATCAGCATCCGACAGGATCAGCACCTCACCTTCCCGGCTGATGCGGAAATTCAGGTGATACTCCGTTGCAATGATCTCTTCGATCTCTGTAAACTCATAAAAGGTGGTGTCTCCGGGCCACAAGTCCATATCATCAGCCCATACCAGGAAATAATCACCAGCAGGAATACCGGTGCCATCCGGGAACTGCCATTTACCTGGTTCCGCCGGATCATCACTCAGGTACCACCCGCTGATATCCACCTCAACACTCCCCGGGTTGTGCAATTCCACCCAGTCTGAAAACTGTCCGAAATCGGCATCATAATTCATCCTGCTGTTGGAAGCAAGTACTTCGTTGATCACCACCTGACCGGGCACCTGTGCATATAGTCCCCGGGCTGCCACTAAAGCAGTCAGTCCAATGATCCATATGTACAAATGTCTGCTGATCATCACTTTCGAAAATTCAAATACCAGGGATGCTATTTGTCAAGAACCAGGGGCTCCCGGAATATACTTTCATCATCTGCAACGGTAACCAGATACAATCCACCGGGAAGCGACGAAAGATCAATGGTTATATTGCTATCATTCGATTTCTCCTGCCTGGCAATCCTGCCATTCAGGTCATAAATAGTGACCCGGGCTTCTCCCCGGAATGCTGATGCATCTATATGGACCATCCCTGCAGTTGGATTTGGATAGATTTTCAGTCTTGAAACAGGCTTGTCCGGAATACCGGTTGACCCCCCCAGTCCGGCATCCCTGGCCACGAATGAAAAAATACTACGGTCATAATAAATTCCCGATACATGCTGGAAGGTAGACAGCTCCCCGGGATTGATGATCTCTTCACCCTCCACCTCAATACTGTAACTTTCGTAAGAACCCGCGTACCATGCGGATCCGTCTGATGACATTGCTACTGCAGATGGAAACTCCTCGAGCGCACCACTGATGCTCATGACCGTCTGCAGATCCCCTGTCAAATCAACCGTCAGCATGAATATGTCCTGGTAGATCGGGCAGATCGATGATGAATCGGCATTCCTTTGGATCTCATATGCACCAAGATCCAGGTGATCAAGCAACAATCCGCCCACCAGCCTCAGGCTGTCACCCGAAACCGCAAAATCATAGGCAAGGGCACCGGTGTATTTTTGCTCCCAGTGAAGTCCGCCGTCAAGATCAAATAGCCCATAGTAGAATCTGCTGGTGGTGTCAATTGTACCCCCATTGAAGATGATCCGCCACTCCTCCCGGTTGCCCATCAGGAACAGTGAGTCATTTCTTATCTTTATTTTATTTGCTGAATAGTACGTCGTGTCCTCCGTTTCCCAGACAAGCTTGCCTTCGGCATCCCACTTCCCGAAATACATGACATCGCGGTATTCAATCCAGGTGACCGGATCCGGTTCGGTATGAATGGTCTTTGTACCGGCAAGATAAATATTCCCTTCAGCATCCATGTCAGCATCCATCAATCTCCAGGTATCCTCTGTTTCATCACCTATCAAACCGGCCGACAGAAACACCCCCTCACTGTTCATTGTGCCGTAGAATCCCTTATTGCCACCGGCATTCAATGTCAACTGGAAATCCCCGAAAGTAAGTTTATCGCCGGAAAAATACCCTGAAAAAACCACCTCCTGGTTGACACTGCAGTTGATCCCCCCGGCCCAGACATAATTGGTGATCTCTTCTGAATGCCTGAGCCACTGGAATGCTCCCGCAGAATTGAATTTTGCTATATATACATTGTTGGGCCATGAGGTTGTGATGGTTTCATCATCAATCTTGAAACTGCTGCTGGTGAATGTTCCCAACAGATAAATATTGTCATCCCGGTCGATACAGATATCACTGACCTGTTCCGCCTTGTTGCCCCCGAAAGAAACCTTCCATGAGATGGCACCCAAAGTATCATATTTTACGATGAATACATCTGACATTCCATTGTTGCTAAGGGTGTTGGATGCGTCAAGCTGCAGGGATTCTGAACTGAAAGTTCCTGTGATCAGTGCATTGCCCTTTGAATCGGTTACCACCCCTGTCACAAATGTATTCCCCGCTTTGCTTCCAAAACTCTTTACCCAATCACCTGCAAACAGGCAGAAGCTACTCAACCCGAAAGTCATGAGCAGGATCAGCTTGTATGTATTGCATTTTAATAGTTCTGACATGATGCAATGAATTGATTATAAATATACTAAAAACAAACAATCCCTTCCGCCTGCCTGAATGTTTCCCTGGCCGGGAGAAGGGGTGTATAAATATGATGAAGAATGTGACAAACTCGTTGCGTGAAAATAAGAATCCCGGAAAAACTATTGTTAATTTTGTGTCATGGAAAAGTTGCTGATGGTTGGGCTGGTGGTTTTTTTAATGAATGTCCCGTTCGGGTACTGGCGAGCCAATGTAAAGAAATTCTCATTTCAATGGTTCCTGGCGATCCATGTGCCGGTACTCCTGATCATTGGCATCAGGCTTGCAACCCACCTTGGGTTTGCCTGGTATACCTACGTTGCCCTGGTCACAGCATTTTTCCTGGGTCAGCAGGCGGGCGGACTGGTCATTAAATGGCTCCGGAATAGTTGTAACAAGGTTACCTCCTGCATGATCATCGATCTATACAGGTGTCGCCGTATACATGGTTAATAATTCCATACCAACAATAAGAACATCACAGCTCCTGCAAGCAATGCAAGTGCAACCAGGACAAGGTTGCGCCGACGACGTTTTGCATATTCCCCTAACCGGGCAGCGGTAAGCGAGTCGTTTTCCAGTTCTTCAAGGCTTTCCTCCAACTGTCGAATATGAAACCGGTGCTGTTTTAATGATGCTAACAGTGCAAAAAGGAAGCTTATTGAAATAAATATGACGGTTACAATGGTATCAACTGCATCCCTGACAGGAACATGATTGTATTTCACCAGGTAGTAAGAGAGCATTCCCATCGCTACAAATACCGGCGCAGAAATAGCAGATACAACTACTGACCTTGAATACCGGTCATAATAAAACTGTACACGATCATTCAACTCATCCAGGACCTGACGTCCTCTCCCGACAACCCGGGGGATCTTTGAATATGTTGAACCCTGGTAGAATATCCCTCCTATCAAAAGCGCCAGGCATATCAATCCGTCAATGATCAATACCTGTTCATCCGGATGGAGTATGATCATCAGAATAATGTAAACTGACAGGATCACTTTTCCGGAAATATCCACGACCAGGCCCTTCCTGTACATGGTTGCAATGCTTTTTGAGCCACCGTACATGAAATCAAGGATCTGCTCCCTGGTCAGGCGTTTTTCACTGAACAGATGCTCATCTTTCCAGGCTTTCTTATATTTTTCCAAATCTAAATTTTCCATGATTATTGCAATTTACTGATGATTGTGCCCAGCTTCTGCCGTATTCTTACCAGTTTTACACTTACATTCTTCTCCCTGATCCCGATCATATCTGCGATCTCAACATAAGATCGCTCTTCCAGCCAGAGCAAAATGATCGCCTTTTCAATTTTATTCAGCATTGAAATGGCCCTGTAAAGTGTATGTAAATCCTCAGACAACGTTGATGCATCGTCGGGAAATTCAGGATATTCAGTGATCCGTTCCGATCCGGCAATGATCCTGGGCCTCCTTGTGAGGGTTATCGCTGTATTCAACGCAACCCGGTACATCCAGGTTGAAAATGCAGCATCTCCTTTGAATGTAGGATAGGACTTCCAGAGCTGCAGAACAATCTCCTGGTACAGGTCCTCACGATCGTAACCCTTCCCCGAATAGACCAGGGTAATCTTGTGCAAAATATGCTGATGGTTGGTGAGGTAACCAATAAAATCTGCTTCATATGTCTTGTTGATCTTCACTGAAAGAAATTGTATAATGACAGACGCCTGTTTACTATGTTAGTATACAAGTTCATAAAAAAACTACAATTACCAGCAATTAAAATATTTCTTCGGGTATAATATGGACTTATGGAACTATTTAGAATCTCCTGAAACACCTCTTACAGTATCTTTTTAAAATCGATAGGACACAAGACCCGATTGTTTGAATTCGGGCGGTTTTTTAAAATTTAACACTATATTTATCATACTGGAATTCATATTTTGGAAATTATGCGCACCCGACTAATGCTCATCCTGCTGATGATCGTGCACCAGGTTCAGATCACTGCACAGTCAGATTCCATCTGTTTTGAAACTGCCCTGGAAGAAAAATTATTTGCAGCGATTGCCGACTCAGCCGAAATAGAATACCTGGAGATGTTTCTCGCCATAGATTCTGATGAAATTCAGCTGATAGAGGAAAGGGTAAATAAATTTGAACAGGAACTGCTGACGGCTACAAGCCGGAGACGAAATTTAAAAAGGGTTTTGAAAACAGTCTACGAGGAAGTTCACGATGAATTTTTTACCAAATACACGGAACAGGTCCATTTTTCTGAAATATTCGAAACAGGACATTATAATTGCGTATCAGCCACCGCCCTGTATGCAATGATCCTTGATGAGCTTGGCATCGAGTACATCATTAAGGAAACCCCAACCCATGTTTACCTGATCGCTGATCCAACTGAAACAAGCTACCTGTTTGAATCAACACTCCCTGCAACCGGGGCCATCCAATTCAATTATAAATACCAGAAGGCATTTGTAGATTATCTACATGACAATAAGGTTATTTCAGACGAAGAGTTCAGGAAATACGACACCAACTGGCTCTTCATGGAGTATTATTCAAAAGATGTGACCATTGACATCCGTGAACTTGCAGCGATTCAATACTACAACGACGGGGTATTTGAAGCCAACGAGGAAAACTTCAGGGAGGCATACTGCAGCCTGGCCAAGGCAAGGGTGCTTTATCCTTCCAATACCATCAATTACATGCTGAATTTTGCTGTGTCGAACCTGCTCGACCAGGAATACAACACCTCAGATCCCAATCCTGAACACCTCTCAGATTACCTGGAGCTGAATAGGAAAAGTGATGCTTCCATGCAAAGGGGGATCAACTATTTCAACGACATATCGATTAAAATGGTGGTAGAACGGTCGGCCGTTGAGCAATACAAATTATTCTACAGTCGGCTTGATATGGAGAATATTGACTCTCTTTACCAGGGCAAGCTGACCGAAGTATACAACTCAGTACTCAGCTACTACCACTACCTGAAAGGGGAATATCGTCCGGCACTCAACTATATTGAGGGTGCCTACCAGGTCAATCCAAACGACATTGAAACGCAACAGATGGTAAAGGAATTGACGGCCAAGGTGCTCATGGACATGGAGGAGAACGAAGAAATGCTCGATTCACTGAACAGGATCACAAAACGGTTTCCATTCCTGTATGAGGACAAGGAGATTGGAAGTATACGGATCTGGGGATTGTGTTACCTGATCAGCAACTGTTACCTGGATTCGGATTTTCAAAAAGGGAAAAGATATATTGAACAACTGGAGATGTTTGCCAGGACCGATCCTGATATGGGAATGGCTGAATCCAATATAGAAGCAGCATTTGCACAGGCATCCGCTGCTTATGTCCAGGAAGAAGAATACAGAATGGCTGAGGATGTGCTTAAACGGGGATTGAAGCTGCTGCCAAATTCTATAGTTTTGAAAAACCGGCTAAGAACAGTAAGTGATTTCAATGATTCATTCGGAAGTGCCAGGAACAGTGCCAGGGCGCTGAAAATATATAATCAGGCACTGGGGAAGGCCAAAAGATCAGCTGGCACCATCGTTCGCAACTTTTACAAACATGGAATGCGGAAGTGGTCCTCCTACAGGATCATCGATGGTGCCGACATTTATGACGTTGAATCCGACCAGGAATTTGATTTTGAATTGAAACTCAACCGCAGGGCCAAGCTGATGATATTCGGCATACAGATGAATGGCCGCTGGGTTTTTAATGAGGACAACTGTACCCTGACCATCCATATGGATAATAATGAAGAACGGGTCAGCATCCTGATCACAGAGATCTCTTCAAATACGATCTCCGGTGTCGTCTTTACCGACGGAGACCATTCCAATGCCTATAAGATCTTCCTTAAGGCTTCCTGATTTAACCTTGAGTTTCAAGGTGTCTGCCCTGATACTTTCCTTTCAGTATCCTGGTGATCAATGTGACAAACGGGCTGTCAATTCTTTTACTTACTTTTGATACCATGGGAGGCTGTTTTACTATTATACATCCCCGGTCAAAACAATGAGAAAAAACAAAATGTATCCAATTGTCATCCTTGCCAACGGGGGTTTCCCGTCTGCACCACACTGCCTGGAAATCCTGGAAAATGCAGGAAAGATCATCTGCTGTGATGAAGCGGCGGACCGGTTGGTGGAATATGGCAAGGACCCGGATGTGATCATTGGCGATATGGATTCATTGTCACAAGCTTCATGGAATCGGTTCGGGGATATCATCATCAGCATAGAGGAACAGGAGACCAACGACCTTACCAAGGCAGTGAACTATTGCGTGGAAAAGGGATATGAAAATGTGTGTATACTTGGGGCAACCGGACTTCGGGAGGACCACACCCTTGGAAATATTTCCCTGCTGATTGAATACAGTAAGGTGATCAATGCCCGGATGATTACCGATCATGGGGAGTTCCGTGTTTTGAAAAGCGGTGAAATGGTCCCTGCCTCCCCGGGAGATAAAGTCTCTTTTTTCTCAGTCGACAACAAGGTCCGGGTCACCTCTGAAGGCCTCAGATATTCCCTTAATAATATGCAGCTTCACAACTGGTGGCGGGCATCACTGAACGAAGTAGTGGATGATTCATTCACCCTCTGGTTTGAGTCGGACCTTCCCCTGGTCCTGTTTATCCTCCGATAATTAAAAACTCCAACTTAGCGCATTGTCATGCCAAACTCTGTTCAATAATGCCATGCACGAAGCTATGTCATACATATCTTGCTTCATTTTTTTTCATGTTGAACTTGTTTCAGCAAAATCCGTTTACCTTAATGTAAGATGCCAAACCTCCTCAAAAAAAGATCATGAAAAAGACCACCACCTTGCTATGGCTGCTCCTGTTAGGAACCATCATTTCGGGCCAGGAAAAGATACAGCTGGACGACCTGGAAAGACACCGGGGGTATTTCGACTTCTTTTTTGATCCCGGTAAAGACCGTATCCTTCTTGAAGTTGAAAATCCCGGGCAGGAATTCCTCTATGTACACTCCCTGAGTTCTGGCCTTGGAAGCAATGATATCGGGCTTGATCGCGGACAACTTGGTGGGCAGGCTGTTGTGTTTTTCCAGAAGAGCGGGGACAGGATGTTGTTGATCCAGCCAAACCTGGATTACCGGGCTACCAGCAACAACCCGGAGGAGAGAAAAGCAGTCGACCAGGCTTTTGCACGTTCAGTCCTTTACAGCTTTGAGATTGTTGACAGGGAAAATGACAAATACCTTGTTGACATCAGCAATATGCTATTTTCTGACGTTCATCGTGTAGGTGAACAGCTTGCGGGGATGAAGCAGGGGAATTACGCAATTGACAGGAACCGGTCTGCCATTAAGCCTTCCCGGACAAAGGCATTTCCTGAAAATGTGGAATTTGATGTGATGCTCACTTTCAGCGGCAAACCTGAAGGCACAGATGTGAGAAGTGTCACCCCTGATGCACGCTCTATTACTATGAACCAGCATCACTCGTTCGTAAAGCTTCCTGATGACAACTACACTCCAAGGGAATTTCATCCGCAAAGCGGTTGCATACCGATCTCCTGGATGGACTACTCCACCCCTGTTTATGAACCTATTGTAAAACGTTACATCATCAGGCACAGGCTGGAGAAGCAAGATCCATCACAAATGATAAGCAAGCCTGTGGAACCGATCATCTATTACCTGGATCCTGGTACACCCGAACCGGTGAGAAGTGCACTGCTGGAAGGAGGTAGCTGGTGGACAGAGGCATTCCGTGAAATCGGTTTTGAAAATGCGTTCCGCCTGGAAATGCTACCCGCAGATGCCGATCCGCTTGATGTCCGCTACAACTTGATCCAATGGGTGCACAGATCAACAAGAGGGTGGAGCTACGGGAACAGTGTGATCGATCCCCGCACCGGGGAGATCATCAAGGGACATGTGAGCCTGGGTAGCCTGCGTGTCAGGCAGGATTTCATGATCGCCCAGGCATTGATGGACCGACCTTTTGCTTCCGATGATGAAAACCACCAGGCGATGATGGAGCTGGCCCTGGCCAGGATCCGGCAACTTTCAGCACATGAGATCGGTCATACCCTTGGATTTACCCACAATTTCGCCGCCAGTACCAATGATCGTTCATCCGTGATGGACTATCCCCACCCGCTGATCACCCTTAAAAACAGCAACATAGAAATGGACGATGCGTATGATGAGGGGATCGGTGATTGGGACAAAGTGACCGTTGCCTATGCGTATTCAGATTACAGGGAAGAGGATGGCGCCCCGGACCAGGACCGTGAAACTGCACTGCTGAATGAACTCCTGGAGAAGGCACAACAGGATGGCCTCCGCTTTATTTCAGACAATGATGCAAGAGCTCCCGGCGGGGCACATCCCCATGCACATCTCTGGGACAATGGCGCCGGTGCGGTGGAAGAGCTGGAAAATGTACTCAACGTTCGTGAAACCGCCATCGGAAATTTTTCTGTCGATAACATCAGGACAGGTGAACCGCTGTCAGTACTGGAGGATGTGTTTGTGCCCCTTTACTTTTTTCACAGGTACCAGTTGGAAGCTGCGGTAAAGCTGGTTGGCGGACTCGAATACAGTTATTCGGTGAAAGGGGACAGGTCTGAACCTCCGAAGATCCTTGATGCAGGTGTGCAGAGAGAGGCGATTGCATCTCTTATCAATACGCTGTCACCCGATGTTTTGCTGATACCGGAGGAGCAACTGGGGCTCTTCCCGCCACGGGCCTATGGATTCCCCCGAACAAGGGAGTCTTTTAAAAGCATGACAGGCATCACCTTTGATGCAATGGCACCCCCGGCATCAGCTGCCAGGTTCACGCTTGAACTGCTGCTTCACCCCGAACGTGCAAACCGCCTGGTACTCCAGCATGCCATGGATCCCGACAGTCCGGGGCTTGACGAACTGCTCGAATCGCTGGTCGGGCGTACCATTCAGCATACTCCTGCCGGAAATGGATACAGGCAGGAGGTGATGCATACCGTGAATTTTATCGTGATCGCACAGATGATCAACCTGGCCAATGATGACCGCAGTTATCCCCAGGTAAAGGCGATTGTTGCACACCAGCTGGAAGATTTGAAATCATGGCTCGGGGAATTGCGTTCGGTGCAGTTCAGCAATACTTACCGGCAGGCCTACATCCGTCAGATCAATGAAAATGAGCCTGAACTGCTGGAAGATATTCCTTCAATTCCGCCGGGATCACCCATCGGGATGGAGTGCATGCATGAATAGGTATACAACCGGGAGTGATCCGGTCTGACAGAAAAAGTTTACCGGGTTTTTCAGGGTCTCACCGGCGTGCCGTCTGACTTCCGCACCTGGGTCCAGTTATAATTGTATGGTCTGACCGGGTATTTTGCGGCAAGCTCCTCGTTGATATCGATGCCCAGTCCGGGGGCCTCATTGACGAACAGGTACCCATTTTCCACCCATGGAGTGCCGGGGAATACTTCGTAGGTCACTTCAGGGAATAATTTGCACTCCTGTATCCCAAAATTCCAAACAGCCAGGTCGATATGTGCATTGGCGGCATGTCCCACCGGGGAGGTGTCGCCGGGTCCGTGCCAGGCAGTCCGCACATTGAACCATTCACCCAACCGGGCCACTTTCATGGCCGGGGTGATTCCTCCAATCTGGGAGATATGTATCCTGATATAATCGTACCAGCGTTTTGCAATGGGTTCGATCCACTCGTGGGGATTGTTGATCAGCTCCCCCATGGCGATCGGGACCGAGGTCTGTTCCCGCAACATCTCAAACCAGCCCATATTTTCGGGTGAAAAAGGGTCCTCGATGAAAAAGGGCCTGTACTCCTCCAGCTTCTTGATCAGGTCGATGGCATCCATGGGCTCCACCCTTTCATGCATATCATGCAACAGTTCAATATCGTCCCCAAACCGTTGGCGAGCCATGCTGAACATTTCAACGACGCCTCGCTTGTATGCCTGTGCGCTCATGGTATTGTCATCCGGCATTCCGAATCCATGCTGCTTGTAGGGAGGATTCTGTGTCAGATGGGTCGATCCATAACCACCAAGCTGCATGCGAATGTTCCTGAATCCATCCTCCCGCAGTCGTTCCACATGGTCCATTACATCCCGGGGAGTGTGTCCCGAGGCATGACTGTAGGTGTCGACAGCAAACCGCACCTTGCCTCCCAGCAGCTGGTAGACCGGCATTCCCGCCAGCTTCCCCTTGATATCCCAGAGCGCCTGGTCGAGTCCGCTCAATGCATTGTTCAACACCGGTCCATTGCGCCAGTATGAACTCACATAAGCGGTTTGCCAGATATCTTCAATATTACTTGCATCTTTACCACGGCAGAACGCATCCAGGTAGTCATTCACAGCAGAGACCACTGGTTTTATGCGCTGGGTGAAGGTGGCACAACCAATGCCATAAAGACCAGGCTGATCAGTCTCCACCTTTACAATCACCAGTCCTGTACCATAGGGAGCGGTTGTGATCGCCCGTACCTTTTTGATTTTCACTTTCTGAAGGTTCAATTCCCCCCCCGGGGGCTTCCAACCCATGGGTTGCGGTCGTTGTTTCGGGGGATTGTCTTCCCCGTTACTTCTCATCTCAGGGGTGCATGCAGCCACCAGGGGAAGCAATGCTGCAGCTTTCAGAAGATCTCTTCTTTTTGCCATATTTGAGTTGTTAGGTGAGTACGCGCTTGTAGTTTTCAACGACCAGACCAGCATAAGGTCTGGCAAGGGATATAAGTTGCTCCTTATCTGATTCAGACAGGTTTTTTAGCTGGTTGAGGACAGCAACATTCTCGTCCAGTTCGTAGGTAAACCGGCAGCCACTGCAGAGTGATGAAACCGGCAGTGAATAGACATACTGGTGCAGGTTGGCAAGGGAAAGGTCACTCATCCCAACCACATCGGGAATATCTTTTGTCTCGATATCAGCCGGAGTGGTGTCGATCCTGCCACCCATCATGCTGCCCCCGGCCATGGTCTTCATGGCGATCACCCCGTATTCCTTTTCCATGAGAACGGGAAGTACATTTTTTTCGAAAGATTCGAAACTCGGATCGCAAACATTCAAAGGCATCTGGCAAACGTCGAACTCAAGTCCGCGTTTTTCCAGGAAATCAAGGAAATAGAGGTGGGTGGCCGGGTTTACATGGCCGGTAAAGCCCAGGTAACGTGTGAGCCCCTTCTCCTTTGCCTCCAGGAATACATCCAGCACTCCGGCGTTGATCCGGTCATCCACATCCTGGGGTGTTCTGATGGCATGGATCTGCCAGAGATCAAGGTAATCTGTGTTCAGTGCTTTCAAAGATTCTTCAAGCTGCTTCTGCACTCCTTCACCTGTCCCTGCCGGTGCCTTGGTCATCAGGAATACCTGGTCCCGGTATTTAGGGGTAAGAAATCGCCCCATGTACTCTTCAGAACGACCACCATTGTAACGGCGGGCATTGTCGAAGAAACGCACTCCAAGTTCCATCGATCGTTCGATCATCTGTTCGGCACGCCCCGGGTCGTCTGTCAGCCCAAGGTGATAGCCCCCCAGACAAAATGAGGTGACCTTTTCACCATTCCTGATCAGCTGACGCTGGGGCAGCAGCTCACCCAGCCGGTCAGAAACCGGCCTGGCTCCGGCCCATTGCATCATCAGTCCCAAACCTGCAGCTGCAGCACTTGTCTTTTTTATAAACTCCCTGCGTGTTTTCATATCCTGTGTTTTTATATTTTCAAGAATTTTCCGGTTGAATAAGTATAAATTATACCAGAACCATTAAAAAATACTTAACAGCAAATTAACAAGCTGGAAATGAACTGACTGAAAAAGCTAAGGATTTGTTAAAACTCATGAATAAGCGTGGCTTCAAAGTATACCTCCCTTCCCTCGTAAGTTAAGGGGACTACTGATTCCCGGAAGGATCACCCATATATGGATTGTGACACAGGATGAACACCCTGGCGAAAGTCTGAAATGATTCAGTAACTTGCGGGAAATAAAACACGGTACTCAATGAACAGATATTCCATTTTCTCCATTCTGATGATCACCGTCTTGCTGCTGGCAGGATGTGGCAGTAATAAATCTGACTCCGGAAGTGAAACGGCAAATTCTAAACAGGAAAAGCAAGTACAGGAGCAACAACATAAGAGTGATGACAACGCCGCGCCCCCCATGCTCAGGAACAAAGCGAACAGGATGTCTCAATTAAGCACAGACCAGGTGCTTGAAGCAGCCCTCAACGGCAATCTGAATATTGTTTCACGGGCTGTTGAAAATGGATTTGAAGTAGATGCGACCGACCAGGATGGTCATACAGCTTTAATGCTGGCCGCATATAATGGACACAGTGAAATCATCCGGTTTTTGCTTGATAAAGGAGCAGTAGCTGATGCCCGGGATCACAACAACCGGACCGCCCTGATGTATGCCTCAACCGGACCGTTCAATACGTCGGTGGAGATGCTTCTTGAAGCGGGTGCAGACCCCAACCTGGTGGACAATGAAGAACAATTCACCCCCCTGATGTTTGCCGCTGCAGAGGGACAAACAGAAGTGGTGAAGACGCTGCTCAAACACGGGGCGGACAAAACAAAGGTGGATGTGGACGGGGAATCGGCATACGATTTTGCAGTCAACAACGGGCATGCAGAAGTAGCCGAATTGGTAAGACCCTGATAACAAAAATTGCGATCATACCCCGGGGATTAGGTATGATCGCATAGCATTATTCAAGTCTTATTCAGGGAATACAAAATCGACCAGCTCCCATACTTCGCTGCTGATAAAATCTCTTGTTTTGTCAGTTTTTTGGCCAACTTCCGCCCAGGTCATCCCAGGATGCACATCCTCCAGCTTTACATCACCGGAGACAAATTGTTCAGGAGAATCATACCCGTCAACCGTAACGTATTGTGCCTCGCCTTCATGTCTTGGCCAGACACCCCATACTGCCCAATGTGTTCTGTAACCTTGCTCGATTGCCTTTTTATGGATCGGCCTCCATATAGTCCCCTCAACATCCAGGTAATTTTCTCCGGAAGAACCATCGACTTTCATCCGGTTTAAGACAATATACTTGCTTGCGCTTTCTTCATCATCTTCCATCATGATCCTGTATGACATCTCCTGTCGGACCATGCTCCGCGATTTCCCGGTTCTTGCAAATAGATCATCGATCTCTTTCTCGGTCATCAGACCCTCGGCAAAACCATCAGGATAGGATTCAAAGGATGAGGGAAAATCCTTATACCAGTCAATGGCAATGTAGTTATAAGCATCCTCTGTTCCGGTATACAATTTTCTCCATAATTGCCATCCGTCGCAGATTCCAAGTTTCACCTTTTTCTGGTGAATCTCTTTCCACTTTTTTTCCACCTCCAGGTACTCCGATTCCATGCCTGGGGTCACCTTCATGTAGTTTAATTTCACTACAGGTCCCTGGGAAAACATTGCTGCTGAAAAAAAGAAGATAATCAACAGGCTCAATAATGTGCGTTTGGTTTTCATAATGTTGTTATTAATTGATAATAAACAAATTATGAAAATCCAGGCAATCAAAGAGGACCACTGTTGTAATTAACAGTTTTTTGTGACTACCGGGCAGCCCGACCTCAATCGAGATCGAACCGGTCCAGGTTCATGACCTTGTCCCATGCAGCCACGAAATCCTTCGCAAACTTCTCCCTGGAATCCTTGCTTCCGTATACCTCGGCGAGGGCACGCAGTTCGGAGTTGGCTCCGAAAATAAGATCAACACGGGTGCCGGTCCACTTCTGTTTTCCGGAGGTACGGTCACTTGCTTCAAAAACATCTCCCGAATCTGTTTTGGCCTTCCAGGTGATGCCAAGATCCAGCAGATTAAGGAAATAATCATTCGTGAGGCTCCCTGGTCGATCGGTAAAAACACCATGCTTCGAACCATCATAGTTTGTGTCAAGGACACGCATACCACCCAGCAATACTGTCATTTCAGGTGCCGAAAGGGTGAGTAACTGAGCCTTGTCAATCAGCAACTCCTCTGCCGATTCAGTGATACGTTCATCGTCCATAATATAATTGCGAAATCCGTCTGCCCTTGGCGCAAGATATTCAAATGACTCCACCTCCGTTTGCTCCTGCGATACATCGGCTCTTCCCGGGGTAAAAGGCACCTTTATCTGATGACCAGCATCTTTTGCTGCCTTTTCAATAGCAGCACATCCCCCCAATACGATTAGGTCGGCAAATGAGATCTGCTTATCCCCCTTCTGAGCATCATTGAAATTCTGCTGAATAACCTCCAGGCGTTTCAGCACTTTGGACAACTGTTTGGGATTGTTCACTTTCCAGTCCTTCTGCGGAGCCAGCCGGATTCTTGCACCATTTGCTCCTCCGCGGTAATCAGAACCTCTGAATGTGGAAGCCGAAGCCCAGGCTGTGGAAACAAGTTCTGAAACAGAAAGTCCGCTTTCAAGGATCTTCCCCTTAAGCACTTCAATGTCTTTGCTATTTACCAGTTCATGTGTTACCTCCGGGATGGGGTCCTGCCAGAGGAATTCTTCTTTTGGAACTTCCGGACCCAGGTACCTGGATTTTGGCCCCATGTCACGGTGTACAAGTTTGTACCAGGCCTTAGCAAATGCATCAGCTAGTTCATCCGGGTTTTCATAAAATCGCTTTGAGATCTTTTTATATTCCGGATCAACTTTCAGGGCAAGGTCCGTTGTGAGCATCATCGGTGCATTCTTCTTATTTGGATCATGTGCATCCGGAACGGTCCCTTGCGCCTCCTTATTCTTTGGTGTCCACTGGAATTTTCCTCCCGGACTCTTGGTCAGTTCCCAGTCATACTTGAAAAGGTTTTCAAAGAAACCCATGTCCCATATTATGGGATTATTGGTCCATGCTCCCTCCAGGCCGCTGGTAATAGTATCACCGCCCTTTCCTGAACCATGACTGCTTTTCCAGCCCACGCCCTGTTGTTCCAAAGGAGCCCCCTCCGGATCCGGTCCCAGGTGTTTTTCAGGCGCAGCACCGTGCACCTTACCGAACGTATGACCTCCAGCGATCAACGCAACGGTCTCTTCATCATTCATGGCCATCCGTTTGAAGGACTGGCGTATATACTGGGCAGATTTTGCGGGATCGGGATCTCCGTTCGGACCTTCGGGGTTCACATAGATCAAACCCATATGATCTGCTGCCAGGCGTCCCTTGAGGTTCCCGTCGGCTCCATGTCGCTCATCAGCGAGCCACTCTTTTTCAGGCCCCCAGTTGATATCCTTTTCCGGCTCCCAG
>CAKZNC010000066.1 GCA_937129385.1 uncultured Bacteroidota bacterium | reverse complement strand
CTCCCTTCGGTCACCTGGCTCTCCTCTATCGAATGAAGTGTCCGGAGATACTTTCGTAGTTGTATACTTTGTCGATGACTTCGGCGAAGTGGTCGGCGATGGAGATGACTTTTACCTTTTTGCTTTCTTTCTGGAGGGGGATGCTGTCGGTGACGATTACTTCGTCGATGGGTGATTCTTCGATCCGTTCGTATGCGGGTCCGGACAGGACCGGGTGTGAGGCGACAACGCGGACGCTTCGTGCGCCTTCGCTCTTCATCATGCTGGCGGCGAAGGTGATGGTCCCGGCGGTATCGACCATGTCGTCGACGATCACGATGTTTTTGTCCCTGATGTCACCGATGGCCTTGATCTCTTCCACCACGTTGGGCTTTTTGCGCAACTTGTAACAGATCACCATGGATGCATTGAGGAAGCGCGAATATGCATTGGCACGTTTCGTTCCGCCCATATCGGGCGCAGCAACCGCTAAATTTGTAAGCTCGAGGCTCCTGATGTAGGGGACGAACAGTGATGATGCATAGAGGTGGTCGACCGGCACGTCAAAAAATCCCTGGAGCTGGTCGGCATGCAGATCCATGGTCATGATGCGGTCCACCCCCGAAGCGATCAGCAGGTTGGCCACCAGCTTGGCGCCGATGGAGGCACGGGGCCTGTCCTTGCGGTCCTGTCGGGCAAACCCGAAATAGGGGATCACGGCCACCACCTTGTATGCCGAGGCGCGTTTGGCGGCGTCGATCATCATAAGCAGCTCCATGAGGTTGTCCCCCGGGGGGAAGGTCGACTGGATGATGAACACGGTATGTCCGCGCACACTTTCGTCGTAAGCAGGCTGAAATTCCCCGTCACTGAACTGGTAGAGGCTGGTGCGCCCGAGGTTCTGACCAAAGCTGTTCGCGATCTTTTCAGCGAGGTACATCGAAGCCCTGCCGGAGAAGAATTTAATCGGTGTGTTGACACTCATGTTCCAATGCTGCTAGAATGGGTTAGAATTGATGCAAAAGTAAGCATATTGATCCAAACAATCCTTCGTGTCGGCGGTATTTTTTTTATGCCGGTCATTCTTTGCCGATGCGCATGGGAAAAGAGGGTGCGAAGATGGTGCCGGATGATCTTCATTTTGGTCTGAACTATTTTAACAGTTCACTTGTTATTTAAAACAAGTACAAATAGTTAATGTAAACCTCGCAGTTATGACTGATACTCACCCCACTGTTCTCATCCTGGAGGATGATCAGCAGTTAGGCAGCGTTATTAAAGAATCGCTGGAGCTCAAGAAATACGTGGTGGACTGGGAGACCCGCTCAGAACGGGCCTTACAGCTTTACCATACCGGTGTGTATGATATCTGTCTCGTGGATGTTGGTTTGCCGGGAATGTCGGGCACCGATTTTGTTAAAAAAATCAGGGAGACCGATTTTACGACCCCCATCCTGTTCATGTCGGGAAACAGTGATGACAAGGACAAGATCCATGCGTTCTGTGCAGGGGGTGACGATTTTATCGCCAAGCCATTTTCGACGACCGAGCTATCATTGCGGATCTATGCGCTGATCAGGCGTTCGGATCCCAACAAGGTGGACAAGAAGCATCCCGATCTGATCACCTTTGGTCAGTTCACCTTCGACTATCCCAACCGTTTGCTCTGCTCACCTTCGGGGGAGAAGAATCTCACGAAGAAGGAGGCGGAGGTATTACGTATGCTTGCGCAGAATATGAACCACGTGGTGAAGCGCGAGAAGGTGCTGACCGACGTTTGGGGGGAGAATGATTATTTCATGGGCAGGAGCATGGATGTGTATATCGCCAGGTTGAGGAAGAAATTGCAGGAGGATCAAAGGGTGGCCATCGTGAATGTACACCGAATGGGATTTAAGCTGGAGGTGCGGGCGACAGCGTGATTGGAGAGGAGAGATGTTCTCAGTTGGCAGTCGGTAGTTGGCAGTCGGCAGTTGGCAGTCAGCAGTCGGCAGTCGGCAGTTCGCAGTGGTGGAGCGTGTCAGATTACCAGCGCGTATTTACAAGCAGAAAAAAGGTAATCAGTATTCAGTCAGGAACTTATCGCCTTACGCCTTACGCCTTGCGCCTTGCGCCTTACGCCTTACGCCTTACACCTTACGCCTTACACCTTACGCCTACTTTTCGAGGGGCAGGGTTATCCGGAATTCGGTGCCGTGTGGTGCTTCTGAGGTGAATGACACTTTTCCGTCGAGGTATTCTTCCGTAAAGAGTTTGATGCTGTAGGTTCCGATGCCACGTCCTTCACCTTTTGTTGAAAAAGACTTTTTGAATACCTGCAGGCGAGTCTCCTCCTTCATCACTGCCGGATTCTGTACCACCAGGTCAACTGTGTCATTATCGGTAGTATAGGTGATATTGATGGTATCCCCTTCAACGCTGGCCTCGATGGCATTTTTTATCAAGTTGGCCAATACCCTTTTCAGCAGTACCGAGTCGGTCTTCACCAGCACATCATCTTCTTTGAAATCCGACTGGAGCTGGATGTCACGATGCATGGCCATCACATGATATTCCCGCAAAACGCTTGTAAGCATATCCTGCACAGAGATCGCGGTCTTGTTCATCTTCAGGTCACCGGATTCAGCCCTGATCAGTATGTCCTGGTATTCAATATCTTCCAGCAATTCCTTGATGCCTTTTGTGGCCAGGTCAAGGAACTGACTGTTATCTTCATGCTGTTTATTCCTGATGAGGTTGAGGAATCCCTGTACTGTTCCGGCTTTGTTCCTGATGTCGTGAAAAAAGGTTTTTTCCAGCTGTTCCTTCCTGAGGTTTGCACTGCGATCCTCCAGGGTTACGATGAAATAGTTGTCCTTGATCCATGTAAAAGGCTTTGAAGAGACCTCGTAAATGGCAGGGACCATTTTCCCGTCAATATCCAGTGTCAATCTGCAATCCCGTATCACCAGGTCATCCTGCTTCTTACTCTCCAGCACAGCCTGGACTGCACCACAGTAGCGACAATTTTCCGAGGTGCCGCATCCCCCCGGCTCCTCATCAGAATGAATGCAACGAAACAACTCCCCGGTCCTGGCTCCCACCATGTCATTCATCTCGTCGAATCCCAGGTGACCCATCAGCATGTGGTTGCTGTAGACGACCTGCCTCTGATCATTCAGTATAAAGAACATGAACGGGGTCCTTGCCATCACTGCGTCAAGGAAATCCGAGGCTTCGATATTCTCTTTCTGTCGCATCACCTCTGCTGCTGATGCACGTTCAGCAGAAGCAAACTTTGTCTGTTTATTTCCGTTCTTACTCATAACATCCATCGCCTAAGAATAATTATATCTGAAATTGTTGAAGTACAAAAAAATGCACTTCAACGGTGTAAATATGGAAAAAAGTTTGAACAATTCAGGTGACCACTTGCCAAAAGTCCTGTAGCTTTATAACGCATGTTCATGTAAGTCATTGCCCCCTCCTTCGTCCCCCCTGGCTTCAGTGAAGGTGATCCCCATCTCTCCACTCTCCACTTACAATTAACTCTCCTCTCTCCACTCTCCACTTTAATTACTATTTTTGTCCTTTAACCAACACCCACATCATGGAACGTACACTCTATCCTCTTAAATTCAAACCGATTTATAAACAGATGATCTGGGGCGGCGAGAAGCTTCGCACCGCGCTGGACAAAGAGGGCGTGCCCCCGGGAACCGGCGAGAGCTGGGAGATTTCCGGGGTGGCAGAAAACGTTTCGGTGGTGTCGGAGGGATTTTTAGCCGGCAATCCGCTTGACGAGCTCATCGAGGTATACATGGGCGACCTGGTGGGAGAGAAGGTGTTTGACAAATATGGGATGGAGTTTCCGGTGTTGATCAAGTTTATCGATGCCAATGACGATCTAAGTGTACAGGTGCATCCCGATGATACCTATGCTGCGGAGCACCATGGTTTGCGTGGGAAGACTGAGATGTGGTATGTGATCGACGCTGAGCCGGGGGCAGAACTGATCTCCGGGTTTAAAAGAGATGTGGATGAGCAGCTCTTCAGGTCGGCGCTTGATCAGAAGAAACTGCCTGAATTGCTCAATTTCGAGAAGGTGGAGGCGGGGGATGTCTTTTTCCTTCCGGCGAAGCGGGTACATGCCATTGGGAAGGGGATCGTGCTGGCGGAGATCCAGCAGACCTCGGACCTGACGTACAGGATTTTTGACTGGGACCGGGTGGACAAGGAGGGGAAGGGGCGTGAGCTGCACCTGGATCATGCATTGAAGGTGATGGATTACAAGAAAAGGGAGGATATCCGGACGAATTACGACCGGGTGCCGAACAATACGGTGAGCCTGGCTGATTGTCCGTATTTCACCACGAGCCTGATCGACCTGGAGTTGCCGGTGGACAAGGATTATAACCTGATTGACTCTTTTGTGATCTATATCTGCACAGCGGGAGAGCTGATGATCAATTACAAGGGAGGTGCGGCTGTTTCCCTTAAAAAAGGGGAGTCGGTGCTTGTGCCGGCGGAGATCAAGGAGGTCTCTTTGTTGCCGAAGGTTAAGAGTACGGTGTTGGAAGTATATATGAAGTGAGTCGAGAGTCGAGGGTCGAGAGCTGGTGGGCAGGGATCAGGTGAAATGGAAGAGGCGTCAGGCTTTAGGTGTCAGGCTTTAGGTGGGCTTATGGTTGTCTGGTTCATAATCAATTTACTATCTTTGAACTGATGAATTCCAAAACAAGAAATATCAGCAGATTAATTAAGCAGTATGTTTCGGATGTTGAACCTACTGCGGAGGTTATTCTCTATGGGTCAAGGGCAAGAGGCGACGAGCGGATTGATTCTGATTGGGACATCATTATACTGACAAGCTTAAATGCTGATGTAGAAACAGAAAGAAAATTCAGATACAGGCTCTATGATCTTGAATTAGAAACAGGTGAATCCTTTTCAGTATTTGTATATTCTAAGAATAACTGGCAAAATATTCAGAAAAATACCCCATTTTATCAAAGTGTAACAACTGAAGGACTCCGAATATGAAGACAGATGATAAACGTGAATACATACAGTATCGTATTGAATCTGCCAGAAAAACGTTTGAAGCAGCCAAGGTCCTTGCTGAACACGGATTCTGGAATTCAGCTGTTAACCGTTTATACTATGCTCTGTTTTATTCCGTAAATGCCCTTTTGTATCTTTCTGAAATTCCTGCAAAAAAACATTCCTCAGTAAAAAGTCAGTTCGCTCAGTATTTTGTAAAAACGGGGAAGTTCGATAAGAAATACGGTCAACTACTTTCAGAATTATTTGATTGGAGACAAAAGGGAGATTATGATAACATATTTGATTACGATGAGGAATCAGTTATGCCTCTTTTTCTGCCAGTTGAGGAAATGCTTGATCTGGTTGAAAAAGCAATTAAGGAAGAATTGAAGCAATAGGTTTGCATTCTTCCTTAAAAAGCGTTGGTTCAACTCTCGATCCCGATCGCCTCCTGTCGTCGGCTATTGGGACCAGCTCCTGACGTCGCCTGGCTCTGGACTACTTACTATTGTAGACGTTCATTGTTCGTTCGATGCCGAGGGTACCGAATGCGAGTATGGCTTCGGTGGCGACTTTGATGCGTTCGGGCATGGTTTTTAATTCTTCCTCTTCCCATTTCCCCAGCACATAATCGACTTGTTGTCCGCGGCCAAACTCGTTCCCGATGCCGAAGCGGAGTCGGGGATATTTTGAGCTTCCGAGGATCTGGTTGATGTGTGCGAGTCCGTTGTGCCCGGCATCACCGCCTTTTGCGCGGATGCGGATCTTTCCGAACGGCAGCGCGATATCGTCGGCCACCACCATGAGCCGGTCGTCCGGCAGTTTGAGGTTCCTGAGGTAATAGCGCACCGCGTTTCCGGAGAGGTTGACATAGGTTGATGGTTTCAGGAGGCAGTAGGTGCGGCTGCGGTGTTTCAATTCAGCATACATCCCGTACCGCTGGTCCTTAAAAGAGATATTGGATGCACCCGCAAGCGCATCCAATATATCAAATCCAATGTTATGACGTGTATTTTTATACTCGTCACCTATGTTACCGAGTCCGGTTACAAGGTACTTCACTGCTTAAAGATATATTAAGGAATGATCACTCTTTACAGTATATTCCTGAAATAAGGCTATATCATCCTTTTGCCGTGGAGCCCTCACAGCTGCTCAGTCACTTCATTCGGGCAAAAGCTGGTGAGGGGTTCATTAAATAAAAAAAGTTGGTTACTCTTCAGAGCCCTCTTTCTTTTCTCCGTCTTCACCACCTTCGGCTCCTTCTTCACCTTCGGCTCCTTCTTCGCCTTCAGCTCCCTCTTCACCTTCTTCACCTTCTTCAGTTTCCTCTTCTGGTTCTGCATCAGGATCTTCAATGACCATACCTGCAAGTGCAACACGTGAGGATACGATTTGGAAGACCATGGAACGCTCGGGATCCAGGAGTTCGATGTTGTCATATTCGAGGTCGCCGATCTTGATCACGTCACCTACGTTTACGTTGGTGATGTCGATGTCAAGCTGATCGGGCAGGTGCCTGGGCAGTGCCCGCACCTTTAGTATACGACGTTTCTGACGTGGTTTTCCACCTTCCTTGATCCCTTCGGCTGTTCCCACCAGGTTGATGGGGATGTTCATGATCACCGGTTTGCCATCGAATATTTCCAGGAAGTCGATGTGCTGGATCTTGTCGGTCACCGGGTGAAACTGCAGGTCCTGCAGGATCGCTTTGCGCTTGTCACCTTCGATGTCTATCTCCACGATATACACGTTGGGTGTATAGAGGAGGTTCAGGAATTCATTCTGGTGTGCGTAAAAATGCAATACCTCGGCACCGCCATACATGACGCAGGGGACGAGTTCATCTTTACGGAGTTGTTTTGTGGCAGATTTGCCAAGATCGGAGCGTTTTTTAACGCTGATTGAGATTGTTTTCATAAGTTCGTGCTACTCAGAATTAATAATTGTTGCTTAATTCCCCATCACACATGGGTATTTTTGCGGGGGCAAATGTAGGGAAAGTTTTTTAGAAATCATAGAAATGTTGGTTTAACCGCAGAGCGCAGCGGAATGAACCGCAGGGTAGCGCGGAGTGGGCACAGAGTATTTTATTGTATTACGTGCCAGT
>CAKZNC010000065.1 GCA_937129385.1 uncultured Bacteroidota bacterium | reverse complement strand
GGCAACAGCCTGGTCTGGGAATTTGCCATGGAGGTGCACAACGATACCTATGATCCGGAGAACAAGTCTGCATCCCTGGTAGAGCTGACGGAAGGCAAGGTGCTGGGGGTCTCGGTTGCCTATTGCGATAACGACAACCCGAATGAAAATCCGCTGTCAAGGGACAACTTCTTTGGGTCTGTAGCTGTTGAAGAAGCGGCTTACAATGACCACTGGAAGCTTGCCGACGATTATGGGGTACTGTCACTGGCTGCGGCAGGAGCAGCGATCAACCATGCACCGGAAGTGATCTCAGCAATGGATGAATTTGAATTCCCTGCAAAAAATGTGGAACAGACCATCCATACAGATCTGTCACAATTCTTTGCCGATGAGGATGGAGATGTATTGACCTACTCCGTTGCTGCATCCAAATCAACAATTGATGTCAGCATAGACGGCACGGCCCTGAAAGCGACAGCAAAACCGGGCTTTACAGGATCTGCAATGATCACTGTGATCGCTGAAGATCCATCACTCTTCCAGGCAAATACGCAATTCCAGGTAACAGCCGTCAACCAGGCACCTGCTGCGTTGATGGAGATGGATGATTTTACGGTTTCAGAACCGGGAATTGAAGAGACAATCATCGCAAACCTGAATGCCATGTTCAGCGATCCGGACGATGATCCGCTTACATACGCGGTGACATGTGAAGACGAAGAACTTACGTTTTCGATACTAAATGGAAGGACACTCAAGGTAAGTTCGACCAATGATTTTGTCGGACCAGCCGATGTGACTGTCTCCGCAAATGATGGTGAGGAAACTGTTGAAATTGATTTCCAGGTATTCTCCACTGTCGGAATCGAACTGTCTGAAATGGAAGCATCTGTAAATCTATATCCAAATCCTGTTGAAAACCACCTTCGTGTAAGTTTCAGTTCTGAAACCAATGGTGAGGTGTTTGCCAGGGTGATCGGTATCAACGGACAGGTACACAATGCCTTCTATTTTTCAAAATCACAGCAGGAATTTAACCAGACTCTGCCTGTTGAAGACCTGGGATCCGGGGTCTATATCCTGGAAATCCACAGTGGAGGAGCTGTGATCAACAGGAAATTCATCAAGTAGGAATTTTTCATGAATTGCCGGGGCTGTACAATCAATACCCATACAGCCCCGGTTCCATTCGCTCAAGTCCATAACCTGCAATCTCCAAGTTGGCTGATTTGTGTTAAATAGGCGCTGCTCTTTTGGTAATCCATCCATTTTGAGTACTTTGTCAGCGACATAACTAACAAATACTAATTAACAAATGAAAAATGAGAATCGCTACAGCGGAAAACTGCTGTCTGTCTACAACAAACTGAAATCCATCAGGATACCAGGTAAGATACTGTTTATCATCATGGGCGTCGCCTCCACGATCTGGTTCCTTGTGAGGGTAATCCCCAAACCGTCCCGTGCTGCATATCCATGTATGAAGACCGCGGCCCCGATCATGTCAACATTCGTGATCTGGCTGATGGCCAACCTGGGGGCATTTGCAGCCTTTAAAAGATCCGGCAAGCTCTGGAGAAACACTCGGTATGTCCCTGCAATGACATTTGTACTGATGGGACTGGTACTTGGAACATTTGCAACTGTGCAGATCACCGGAAAGTTGCAGGCAAAATCAACTGCAGACGCCCAGCGAGCCGTCTTTGCTCCAAACGCCCCGATCGGAACAGGACAGGGCATCCATCCGGGAAGAGTCGTCTGGGTATGGGATCCCGCTGCCACAGAGACCTTTACCAATGGCCAGGAGACACCTTTTTACCTCCCTGAGCAGTGGAACCAGACTGTTATAGGCGAAATGCTTGACAATTCCCTGAAACTACTTACACGGGAAGACACCCCTGCTGATGCATGGAGTTCACTGTTTACCTATTTCAATGACAAGAAAGGAAAGGGTAACGTGGATTACGAAGCAGGAGAAACAATATTTATCAAGGTCAATGAAGGTACATCATCCTGGCTGGCAGACAACAATACCCTGGAGAGAGATTACACCAGTTGGAGGGCAAATACAGCTCCTATTACTGAAACCACTCCTGGTGTCACCTATGCAATCATTGATAACCTGGTGAATGTGGTGGGTGTTGCAGAAAGCGACATCTGGGTAGCCGATCCCAGGTCGCATGTCTGGCAACATACCTATGAATATATTTCAGCAGATTTCCCGGATGTGAATTTTGGTGACAAGGGGGATTACGCTTCACTCGGACGTTCGGAGCTGACGATGGATCCCAATGTTGATCTTTGGTTTTCAGATGACGGAGATGAGATGAACGGTGCCGTGAGCGAGCATTATTTTGACCAGCTCGTGGATGCCGATTACCTGATCAACCTCGCTTGCCTTAAAGCCCATGCCAGAGCCGGGATCACGCTCACCGCAAAAAATCATTTTGGAAGCCACACCAGAGAATCTGCTGCACACATGCACCCCGGTCTGTTGTCTGAGGAAAACGATATTTGGAACAGGCTTGGGTATGGCAAATACAGGGTTCAGGTAGACCTGATGGGTAGTGAAGTGTTGGGTCAGAATACCCTGTTATTCCTGGTGGACGGACTCTTTGGAAGTACTGAAGCTACGGATCCTCCAATTCCTTGGGTCTCTTCACCTTTCAACAATGACTGGCCAAATTCCATCCTTGTCTCCCAGGACCAGGTGGCACTGGAATCAGTATCACTTGACATGCTTGCAAAAGAGGCTTCAGAAGGCAACGCTGAATTGTGGAATGACAGGCCATTGAAGGACGGGGTTGATGACTACCTGCAGCAAGCAGCCTCAAGTGAATACTGGCCCGAAGGCGTTACCTATGATCCGGAAGACGACGACAGCCCGTTACAGAGCCTGGGTGTGCATGAGCACTGGAACAATTCCACTGAGATGAAATATTCAGGTAATCTGGGAGGTGAAGGAATCACCCTGGTCAAGTTTCTCGATGGAGAAATTGTGGGACTCAAGGAGAGGGAAATTGAACCGAGATCATCTTTCAAAGTGGAAACATTCCCGAACCCGGTCAGCGAATCTCTGAACATACGCTTCAACCTGTTGCATGAAAGTCAGGTGGAGATCCGTATCGTTGATCTTTCCGGTAAGATCGTCCGCACACTCGACAGTGAATACATGATGGCCGGTCAGGTCACCCGGGCGTATGAACTCTCCGGACTCGACGCCGGGATATATATCTACTCTGTATCTGTCAATAACCTTGGTAAAACGATTGTATCCTCAGGTAAGATCCAGGTGCGATAGCAGGGCTTTATAATTTTGATCATGAAAGGGACGCATCATTCAGATGACGTCCCTTTCCTTTTGATAGAAAAAGAAGCCGGACGAACCAACCTCAATCGTTAAAACATCCTAAATTTTTCCAGACATATATTTTCATCTGCACCAGATGCGTTATCTTCACAAGTCAAAATCACAGATCATGAAAAAACAGATCCTGTTCATCGTATTGCTCACCTTCCTGCTGCCCAGGTCAGAGGCACAATTGGTTGTCAACCCCGACCTCCCCGGCAAACTGGCAACGGACCACTGGGATGCCAGCTGGATCAGTGTCCCCGGATCACCTGAATATGGCTATGGAGTGTACCTGTACAGGAACAAGATTTCAATCGACCAGGTTCCGGGAGAATTCATTGTCCATGTTTCGGCAGATAACCGTTACAAATTGTATATCAATGGTAAACTCACCGGCCTGGGACCAGCCAGGAGCGATCCCGACCATTGGAACTATGAAACATATGATCTATCGGAATTTCTGCATGAAGGCGAGAATGTCATCGCAGCAGAAGTCTGGAATTTCGGTCCGTACAAACCCTGGGCCCAGCTCTCACTATTTTCCGCATTCATCGTCCAGGGAAGCGGATCATTGTCGTCCCAGCTAAACACACCCGGGACCTGGAAATGTCGTGCGCTGGATGCCATCCAGCCTGTGGAAGTCAGCCAGGCCGACCTTGGAACATTTATTATTGTCGGACCCGGTGACCGTGTGGATGGCAGGTCCTATCCCTGGGGATGGAAAACAGTTGCTTTTGATGATTCCGGCTGGAGTGCTCCGGAAACCAAATTCCCCGGAGCGTCCAAAGGAGTGGGGACAGATATTACCCATGCCCTTGTGCCCAGGACAATTCCTGCGATGGAACTCCGCGAGATCAACCCACCGGTTGTCAGGAAACAAGACCAGGAGATCATCGACGAAGCAGCCGACGTACCATTCAGCATAACACCTGTGCCGGCAAATACCAAAACACAAATTTTGCTGGATCAGGAGGAGCTGGTCACCGCTTACCCACATTTGAAGATATCTGGAGGCCGCGATGCAAAGATCAGGATCAGCTATGCCGAATCGCTGTTTGATGATAAGGGCCGAAAACCGCATCGTGACTCTGTTGCAGGAATGCATTTCGTTGGGAATTCGGATCTGATCATCAGTGACGGCGGGAAGAGCAGAACGTACAATACTTTGTGGTTTAGGACCTTCCGGTATATACTCCTTGAAATAGAGACGAAATCGGATCCATTGATCATTGAATCTTTCGAACCGCTTTTCACCGCCTATCCTTTCAGGGAAAAGGGCTGGTTTCATTCTGATGATCCACAGGTGGCCCCGATCTGGGAGGTTGGATGGCGTACGGCCAGGTTATGTGCCAATGAATTGTATTATGACTGTCCCTATTATGAGCAGATGCAATATGTGGGTGATACACGGATACAGGCATTGATCTCCCTATATGTGGACGGGGATGACCGGCTTATGAAGAAGGCGATTACCGACTATTACCATTCCATCATACCTGAGGGGCTGACGCAGAGCAGGTACCCTACCGAACCCCGCCAGGTGATCCCCACCTATTCGCTGTTCTGGATTTCGATGATCTCTGATTACATATGGCACAGGAACGACTATGCATTTGCCGCGCAGTACCTGGTCAATATTCAGCATGTACTCCAGTGGTTTGAGAACAGGATCGACCCGGAGACGGGGATGCTAGGAGGGATCGAATACTGGCCATTTGTTGACTGGACAGAGGAGTGGCCATGGGACAATGAAAAACGGATCGGCGGGGTTCCACCGGGCGGACAGGAGGGACAATCATCGATCATCACTTTTCAATATGCGATGACACTGAACCAGGCTGCTGAGCTCTTCGACATATTCGGATTGGAGAAGCTGGCTGCAGATTACCGCACCCTTGCAGGCGAGCTCATTGAATCAACCAGGGAACATTGCTGGGATGAAGCCAGGAAGCTTTTTGCCGACACCCCCGGGATGAACTCCTACAGTCAGCATGCCAACACTTTTGCCCTCCTCGCCGGGGCCATCAAAAAGGAAGACCAGGCCATCTTCATGGAGGAGGTGATGAGGGATCCTGCATTGATCCAGGCATCTCTGTATTTCAGGTATTATGTAAACCGGGCTGCAATTGAAGCGGGGCTGGGACACAAATATTTATCCATGCTCCAACCGTGGCGCAGGATGCTCGGTTCCGGGCTGACCACCTTTGCGGAGATTCCAGATACTGAGCGTACAAGGTCAGATTGCCATGCCTGGAGTGCCAGCCCCTTATACGAATTACTGGCAACGGTGGCTGGGATCATGCCCGCAGCCCCGGGTTTTGGGAAGTTGATCATTGAACCGCATCCGGGGGGACTTGGATTCATTGACGCCGGGATGCCACACCCAAAAGGGATGATCACCGTGGACCTCACTTTTGGAAAAAACGGTGCTGTGAAAGGAACGGTTACCCTTCCTCCGGGTCTGGACGGGATCTTTGTCTGGGACCATCAAACCATAGATATTGTTCCCGGAAAACAGAAGATCAAACTGGATCCCCTGGGTTCAAAATTCAAATTAAGGTGAGTCGGGGGCAGGGTTTTTCACATTTTTTCTAACTTTAGGACTTCGTTTTCGAATTTTCAAATCAAATGTACGATACAATGGAAAAGGGTTATAGCAGGGCACAGTTATGGGCACTGGTGATTTTACGGGTAGCCATCGGATGGCACCTGCTCTATGAAGGAATGATCAAATTACTGAATCCCAACTGGTCATCGGTTGGATACCTGATGGATTCCAAGGGATGGTTTGCCGGGATCTTCAGGTCAATCGCCGGAAATCCTGACGTATTGCAGATCGCAGATTTCCTGAATATCTGGGGATTGATCCTGATCGGCCTAGGATTGATTTTGGGTCTGTTTACACGCATCTCCTACATCGGCGGGATCGCATTGCTGGGACTCTATTACCTCTCCCACCCTGCCCTGATCAATGTGACCTACGCGATACCCTCAGAAGGAAATTACATGCTGGTCAATAAAAACCTGATCGAAATGATCACGCTGGTAGTGCTGATGCTGTTCCCAACAGGAAGGATCGTCGGACTCGACAGGTTGATTTTTGGGAAACGTGAAGCCAGTTAGCAACCAGGAAATGATAAAATTCTAAGCGCATGGAAAACAACCAGGAGAATAAGAATAAAAAAGAGATAAACAGGAGAGATTTACTGAAAGGAATGGCCACTGTGCCGGTGGTGGGTGCATTTGCATTCGGTATCTGGCGCAAGAAGCAGCTGGACCACTACAGGAGTCACAAGCTAAGCCAGGAATTGAATATGAGCAGCGTCGCGCCCGGCGAAGCGAAGAAAGTATGGGACGGAGAACCTCTCAGGCTGGGCATCATAGGCTATGGCGGAAGAGGAGAGCACCTGCTCAGGGGAGCCGGATTTGCACACCCAGATGTGATCCAGTCATGGAAAGACTCCGCTGCCGAGAACAGCACAGATCGAAGATACAACGATTATATGGAGCAGGACGACCTCAATGTTGTCGTCAATGGCATCTGTGACCTGTTCGATGTCAGGGCCGAGCGTGCACTGCTGGCATCGTCCAATACGGGACGTGAAGGGGCCAATGGAAGCTATGGCACACCTGCCAAAAGATACAGGGACTACAGGGACCTTCTGCAGGCCGATGACATAGACGCAGTCATCATCGGGACCCCGGATCACTGGCATACAAAAATTGCCATCGATGCAGCACGTGCCGGCAAGCATGTCTACGTGGAGAAGGGACTTACGAGGACCCTTGAAGAGGTGTATGCCATCAGGGATGAAGTGAAAAAGGCCGGAATTACGTTTCAGCTGGGGCACCAGGGAAGACAAACGGAGAGCTATATCAAGGCCGCCGAAGCGATCGAGAAAAACCTGTTGGGAGATATCAATCTCATCGAAGTATGTACAAACCGTAATTCTACCAATGGCGCCTGGGTATACAACATTGATGAGCGTGGAACCGAGGAGACCATCGACTGGAAAACATTCGAGGAGCCCTGTGAAGAGAAACACCCTTTCAGCCCTGAGCGGTTTTTCAGGTGGAGGTGCTGGTGGGACTATGGGACCGGTTTATCGGGTGATCTGCTTACCCATGAATACGATGCGGTGAACCAGATCGTAAGAATGGGAATCCCGGAGACAGCCATGTCATCGGGCGGGGTTTATTACTATGAAAAACCAGATCATTATGTAAATGAGGTCCGGGAAGTGCCCGATGTGTGGAATGCTGTATTTGAATACCCGAAGAAGAATTTTTCATTGCTGTACAGTGCCACACTTGCAAGCAACCGCAACAGGGGAAAAGTGATCATGGGCCATGACGGTTACATGGAGCTGGGAAATAACCTGAGCGTTTATGCCGATCGTGAAAGCACCAGGTACAAAGACAAAATTCAAAGCGGACTGATAGATCCCAACACTCCGATCTACTCGTATATTCCGGGCAGAAAAGATGTGGATGCCGTTGCCACCGCCACGGAGAAGTATTTTGCAGGCAGGGGGCTACTGTATACCTACCGAGGTGGTAAAAGAGTCGACACCACGCACCTCCATGTTGCCGAGTGGATCCAGGCCATCCGGGAAAACAGTCAGCCGAGCTGCAATATTGATGAGGCATTTGAGGAAGGCATTACTTCAGCCATGGCAACAATTGCTTACAAGGAAAACAGGAAGGTGACCTGGGACGGTGAAAAAGAGGAGATTTCCTGATCCCTGTTAACAATTTTCCCGGTAGTGTGTCTTAAGAGTGTAACAACAATAGACTGACCAATGAACAGACTTTTAACCTTCACGGCCCTGTTGGCTGCATTTCTGAATATTTCCGGGCAGACAGGCGATACGGTACGATCGATCTATATTGATGAATACAATGCGAAGTGGATAGGGAGCGACCTCGGGCTGCTTCGTTTTGACGGAACAACCTGGCAGGCTTACCATACAAGGGATGGTGTCCCAGGCGTAGTAAATGCCATTGCATTCGAAGATGCGGAAGATGGCCCCCAGATTTGGGTTGGAACCGATAACGGGGTCATCGTTGCAGGATATGACAATGAACAAGTGACAAGCGCTGAGCGATACCACTCCGGGAATTCGGAGCTTGCATCAGATGAGATCTCCGCCATTGTACTGGATTCTTCGGACACCAGGTATTTTGCCACACCGGAAGGCCTCGGCGTTTTTGAAACAGATCAATGGACCTGGCTTGAACGTGGATGGGGGCCTGCTGAAGGGGGAATCTCCAATTCACCGCTCCTCTCTCTTGGAGCAAAAAATGATACCGTTTATGCAGGTGCGGAAACCCGTGGTGCAGGACGCGTGATCAACGAGATTGACGGTTTCTCGGGGGCCAGTTATTATGAGATCCCATGGACAGGTATTGCAGGAAATACGGTGAAAAGCATTTTGACCGATGATGAAGGCTTCCAGTGGTTCGGAACTACAGATGGGATTTCACAGCATACCCACCAGGATGGGGACATAGGATGGGACCTGACGCTGACCACGTCGGACGGACTGGTGGACAATTCCGTGAACAGCATTTTCCAGTCATCAGACGGCAATTTCTGGTTCGGAACTGATGCCGGGGTGAGCAATTACGAACCAGGTGAAGGCACCTTTACCAATTATACAACATCGGATGGTCTTGCAGATGGGGTGGTTTTTGATATTGCCGAAGACAGCGACAACCAGATCTGGTTTGCCACCGCGAACGGGATCAGCAGTTTTGACGGTTCGGAATTCACCTCCTACGCCACGGGCGAACAGGCAAAGGATTTTATCAATATCATTACATCCGTCAAGCCGGGTGTGCCCGGTTTTGCACACAATTTCATTGATGTATATCCCAATCCCGCCTCTTCCCACTTATATATCCACTTCCGGCATGAAGGAGGTCCGGTTCAGGTGCGGATATACGATCCCTCGGGCAGAATGGTCAACACGCTGCTCAACGGAAATCCAGGTGAGGGAGAGCTGAAACTGAGATGGGACCTGGATGATGCACATCACGGTAAAGTAAAGGCAGGCATCTACGTGGTCTCTGTTCACCAGGGAGACCGTAAATCTGTTCGAAAGGTAATTGTATACTGAACATTGCGCGGGCTCCGGCAGCATTGGAGGTGATGTTCACCTTAAAAGCGCCTTCGGAGCCGGGCACGTAACATTCAGCCTGAAAGGCTATAACTCCCTGATCCAGATATTCCTGTAACTTACCGGGTTGTTGTGATCCTGCAACAGTATCGGAAGTCTTTCAGCATGGGGTTTGTAGGTCTGTATACCAATAAAATCCGTGGTACCCTTTATCTCCACGTGGTTTTGAACAAGCACACCATTGTGAATTACGGTGATAAAGGCCGGCTCTTTCACCTCGCCATCCTCACAAAATACCGGGGCTTTCCAGATGATGTCATAGGTTTGCCACTCGCCTGGAGGACGGCAGGCATTCACCAGCGGAATATGTTGCTTGTATATGGAAGCCGCCTGTCCGTTTGAATAGGTACGGTTGTTATAGCTATCCAGCACCTGGACCTCATACTTCGTCATCAGGAAGACACCACTGTTTCCCCTGCCCTGGCCATCGCCCTTGACTTGTGCCGGGGATCTCCATTCGACATGCAGCTGGCAATCCCCAAAATAGTTCCGGGTAACGATTGCACCGGTCTTCTTCTTTACCGTGAGTACACCGTCATTGATGTCCCATTTCACATCGCCGCCATCGGCAGATTCCCACATGGATAGGTCCTCTCCTTCCCCGAGCAGCACAATGGCGTCGGAGGGTGGTGCATTTTGCTCTCCCGGGGTCACAACAACGGGAACAGGGCTCCATTTTTCAGTGGCTTTCGGATCGGTGATTTCTTCCTGTGCGCCGACTGTGATCGCGGTTACCAGGCATGCGACCGATACAAGATATTTTTTCATTTTGAATGATTTAGATGGTTAGCAATTGGTTTTTATAATGTGGCATTTTCTTCCCGGGGCAAGCTATGCAGCTCTTTCAGTGTCCGGAATGCTCTGCTAAAATTAACAAAAAGTTCATTCAATCCTCCTCATCACCGTTTTCTTTATAGATCTTCCATATCCCGAGGACCTCGCTGATGAGTTCCATTTCAGAGCAGTTGTGATCACATATCATGACCTTGTTCAGGTGGATGATGAATTTCTCCAGTGCTTCCCCCTTGAGTCCGGTCACCTGTTCCAGGTTTTCAGCAGAAAGCACCCGGTTAAACCTGTCGATGGACTCCTGGTTCTCCTGCAGCCTGTATGCCCGCCGGGCATGCTTTTCCCGTTTCGACAGGTTGTAATAGAAAAAAGAGACCGGTGATCTGACCAGGAAACCCGGGCTTTTCAGCTTCTTTTCATCCAATTCGAACGGAACATGATCGGGATCCTGCCGGGGCAGGTCCAGCTTCTCCCCCATCTCCTGCGGAACACCTTGTTTTTTGAATTCAGCTTTCATCTCGTTGAAAGTCGAGCCCCAGCTAAAGACCTGTGCCCCGCTCAGTGCATATACCCTGGGTTGCAGTTTGATATAGAAACTGCCGCTGTTGCGAACGACCCAGACTGTAGTATCCCTGAAGGAGATATTGTAAAATGAAAGCTGGTCGGTATCCCGGATATAGACCTGGAAGATACCGAGACTGTCGGTCATATCGCCCCTGCCTGTTCCCTTTGCAAGGACATTTGTATAGGGCACAGGCCTGAAATCCTCGTCATATACAGTCCCCGTGAACAACCACGCGCTTTTATCTTCCTGGGAAAAGAGCGGCTGCAGGGAAAAGAGAAGCAGAACAATAACTGCGGGGAGTTGGGATTTCATTCAAGAAAATTAGGTAAATTGCGTCTTTCGGCCTATTTCCTTAACTTTTTTTAACTGGAGGCGGAGAAGACCGGACCCGGATGATTATAGCCCCCAATTGTTTTGTATATACAAGGATCATTCGTCCTGAAAAACGAGATCAATGAAAACAACGAAAAAGCGATATGACTATGAGAAAATTGATGCCCCTGTTTTTGATCATCTCCCTGCTCTCAGGCTGTATGGGAAATAAAAAAGAACAAATTGCCATTGTGGAGATTGCCGACAGCACCTTCAATTCACTTGGCGAGGGAGCACTCTGGGATGCGAATACCGGCAGGTTGTTCTATATTGATATCATTGGTAAAAATTTGTTTGTCCTGGATCCGGATTCAGGGAACAAGGAGACGCACGAGCTACCCTCAATGCCGGGCACCGTGGTGGTCAGCGGGGATGATGAAGTATTGCTGGCTCTTGAGGACGGGATATACAGGTACACACTGTCGGATCGAAAACTAACCTTCCTGGTCTGCCCGCCCCAGAATGACTCCACCCAACGATTTAATGACGGGAAGTGTGGTCCAGCCGGACGATTCTGGGTAGGTACCATGTCATTACAAGGAGACAAAGAGCGCTCGCACCTGTTTTGCATGGAGAACGACACATTGATCACGATGAAGCTTGATGGCGTAACAATTTCAAACGGAATTGTATGGAGTTCTGACGGGAAACATATGTATTATATAGACACACCCACGAGAAAGGTGATGGAATTCAGTTTTGTACAGGAAACGGGCAAGATCGGTAAACCCCGGGTTGCTGTGAGTGTACATGATTCCCTGGGATCTCCCGACGGGATGGCCATCGATGCGAATGACAACCTGTGGGTATGCATGTGGGGAGGTTCAGCCGTTTGCTGTTTTGATCCTGAAACCGGTGAGCTGATCGATCGTGTCAAAGTACCGGCAAAAAATGTCACCTCCTGCAGTTTTGCAGGTAAGAATCTGAAAGAGATGTATGTCACAACTGCAAGAGTGGGGACCTCTGAAGATGAGCTCAAGCTGTTTCCTTATGCCGGTTCCTTATTTAAAGTTACTCTAAAATACACCGGAACGGCACCAAATCGTTATTCTGTGAACAATAGAGTTTTTTAGTTCACATAGAAATATATATATTTGCCGATATGTACATATAAATTTAATAGAACCATGAAAAAAACACTCTTAATTTTAGTTGCTATCGTCTTTGCAGTTACAGCATGCGACAAGCAAACTTACGTTGACGGAACTTATTATGCCACTTACAGTGAGCTGGATTCACACGGATGGAATGCATTTGTTGAGTTCACACTGACTGAGGACGTAGTAAGCGACGTGGATTTTGACTATCTTGATTCAGCAGGTAACCGTAAGTCAGAAGACTCTGCTTACAATGCCAACATGCTTGCTATCAGGGGAATCACTAATCCTGCAATGTATGTTCCGCAAATCGAAGCTTCGCTTGCCAATGCAACCATCGTTCCGGATTTCGACAGTATTGACGTTGTTACGGGAGCTACTTCTTCCACGCTCAATGCAAACGTACTGTTCGGAGCGGCACTGGAAGCTGCTGTTGACGGAGAGCCTGCATCAGTAACTGTTCCACAGGAGGAGCACTAGAATCTGATGCCAAAGACAAAAAGGGCGTCCATTAAGGGCGCCCTTTTTTTGTGGTTTATTACTGCCGTGATATAAATTATTGCAGTCTGAAGATCACCGGCCAGTACATGAAGACCGGGACAAGCTGCTGGTTCTGCATGGCAGGCCTGAAATCCGGCATGAGTTCCAATACCCTGATCACCTCGGCATCAAGATCGGGATGTACCGATCTTGCAATCTGAATGTCGGTCACCTTCCCAAATTTACTGATCGTGAATTTAGCGGTCACTTTCCCTTCAATCCCAAGTTCAGCGCACAATTCAGGATACCTGATGTTGTTATAGATCCAGCGCATCATCGCTTCATCGCCACCCGGGAACTGCGCCGGGACCTGGACAAGGTCGCGGTGGACAGGTTCGATGATCTCCTCTTCCTCTTCTTCGAAATAATCCCCCGGGTCAAACCCTTCGCCCATATATTCATTCCCCCAGTCTATACCTGTGGGAATCTCAGTCGGATCGAAATCTTCTGCGGGGACAGGTACCAGGACCGTCGGTCGCATCACCGGCTTCTCCTTTGGCTTCCTCGGTACTGCCAGGGGCATCACATCCGGCTCATATGTATTCATAGCCGGCATGAGCATATCGCCCTGATCCATCGGTTGAGGAGTGGCCCACTCAAGTGATATCAGGACAAGGGAAAGCGCGGTGATCAGACCCAATTGAATGTGTATGGCCCGACGTCTTTCCAGATTCGCTTTTACACTCTTTTTTGGTTGCATTTTTTTAAGGTTTAGGTTTGATAATATTTGCTGTCAGGGAAAGAACTACAACAACTATTCCTCTACCCTCTAATTTTGAGTGTTTTACAAGCACCGAAAATGAACAATACTGAAACTATGAATTACGTTTTATATAAATTGATTCGATGGTGTAAATACCACTTTATTCATTCCCCCCTCTTATCGAACCAAAAGTAAAATCAGGTGTTCTATGTCTGTAAATTCACACAACTACAGGAATAGAAACAGGAATTGGAATGGACGAAATCGTATTTCTAGATGCTTCTACCGTCGGTACCGTTGAAAACCTGAAATTGATCAAAAAACTTGGGAAGCTGGACCTATACGAGAAAACAGATCCGGGCCAGGTGGTTGAACGATGTATGGGAAAAGAGATCGTAATCACCAACAAGGTGGCAATCAATGCTGAGATCATGGATCAGCTGCCAGATCTGAAGCTGATCTGTATTGCAGCAACCGGCATGAACAATATTGATCTTACCCACGCAGAGAAGAAAGGCATCGTTGTCAGAAATGTAAGTAATTATTCAACCGATTCGGTTGCCCAGGTGACCTTCACCATGCTGTTGCACCTGGTGAATCGTCCTTTCTATTATGATCACTATGTCAAAAGCGGCGCATATGCAAAAAGTGATTCCTTCACGCACCATGCAGAACCCTTCTGGGAACTGCGGGGAAAGCGGATGGGGATCATTGGTCTGGGCACAATAGGCAGACAGGTTGCTCGTATCGCGGAAGCCTTCGGAATGGAGGTGGTATTCTATTCCACCACCGGGAGAAACAACAACATCAATTACAAGCGATTTGAGCTTGATGACCTCCTGAAAAACTCTGACGTAGTTTCAATCCACGCCCCACTGAATGAAAAGACGAGGGGGCTGATCACATATGACAAGATCAAACTGATGCGCCCCTGCGCCATCCTGCTCAACCTGGGTCGTGGAGGTATCGTGGATGAACCCGACCTTGCCAGGGCCCTCAATGACAACATGCTTGGCGGCGTGGGACTTGACGTTCATGAGCACGAACCCATTCAGCCCGACAATCCACTCCTGAAACTGTATGACAAGGAAAAATTGATTATCACGCCCCATATGGCGTGGGCATCCCGGGAAGCGAGGGAAATGCTCATCCAGAAGATCGCAAGAAATATTGAAAGCTACCAGAAGGGAAGGTCTGAATGATCCTTTCGGAGTCGAAATATTTCTGACCAGGATGCAACAAAGACTGATCCCTTCTAATGTGCCAGTTTCATCTGGTCCCAGGGCATAACGCCCACCTCTTCAGACCATGACATGAATAATCCCTCCAGCTGATCTACTGTTTCTGGATATTCACCACTGACATCATTGAGCTCGGTGGGATCCAGGTGCAAATTGTATAAATGCCATGCTTCGCCTTGCTGGTGTACCAGTTTCCACTTTCCGAATCTGACAGCTTCACGGCCCTGGTGCTCCCAGAAAAGTGGTCTGTCGGGACCCCCGTCAACACTATCCAGCAAAGGAAGCAGGCTCATGCCTGGCAATACAGCCTCCCGGTCACCCCTTTTATCCCGACTGTATTCAGTACCGGTCAGATCCAGGATCGTAGGCATAATATCTATCACATGACCCGGTTCCCTTATAATCGTACCGGGTTTTGCCAGGGGCGGATACCGCAACAACATTGGCGTAATGATACCTCCTTCAGCTGTCCTGGCTTTGAAAAGACGATAGGGGGTGTTGCTGACATTGGCCCACATGGCACCCTGTGCATCAAAGGAGGTTTCAGACCCGATGGAACCACTTCGATCGGCGATCCACTGTGTCACAAGATAGATATAAGCGTGGGTGGCCCCGTTGTCAGACAATAACACTACAAGTGTGTTGTCCAGTTCATCTTCCGCTTCCAGGGAATTTAATACATTACCCACTACATGATCCATCCTTGTAATGGTTGCAGCATAGGCTGCCATCCGCATGTCAAAATCGGACTTCATCTCATCATTGAGTGTGTCCCAGTCAGGCGTCAGGAAAGGTCTTTCAAAATAGGCAGGTGACAAGGCATGCCTGTCAGTTAGTATCCCGTTTATTTTCATTTTTTTGTATCGTTCCCCCCTGAGCTTTTCCCACCCCTTCATGTATTTACCCCTGTGTCGCGCCAGTTCTTCCTCAGGCGCCTGTACCGGCCAATGTGGAGCGGTGAATGGTAAGTACAAAAAGAATGGGCGTCTTTTGTTCCTGCCAGTCAGAAATTCCTCAGCATAGGTTCCGATGGCATCCGTGATATAATACCCTTCCCATGGCTCGATTCTCTGATTGTCCAGTGTCAGGATGATCTCCTGTTCCTCATTAATATAGGGTTGAATATTGAAATAATTGCTTGCACCGCTGATCAGCGCAAAGGACCTGTCAAAACCGTGCTGAAGCGGCCAGTGCTCCAAACTGTCTCCTACGTGCCATTTCCCGGATATAAAGGTCTGGTATCCATTTGACCTGAGTACCGCTGCTATCGTGGCTGCATTTTCGGCAAGGTAGCCCTGGTAAGATTCCACGAACGTACCATCCTTCAGAATCCTGCCCTCGGTCATATCCCCCATTCCTGCCGCATGCGGGTAAAGACCGGTCAACAGTGATGCGCGGGTCGGACAGCATCTCGCTGCATTGTAAAAATTTGTGAACAGGGCCCCCTCATTGGCAATCCGGTCGATATTGGGTGTCGGGATCTCACTCCCCATGATCGAAAGGTCGGAATACCCCATGTCATCCGCCATGATGATCAGCACATTGGGCAACGAAGAACCCTTCTCGTTGCAGGATATACAGAGAAACAATAACATGAGCATTGAAGATGTAAACCGGATCATTTTCATAGTGACTGGTTAATATTTGACGAACTTATCAAATAAAATTGTAAATTGACCTATATGTGCGAAGTCCTAATGAAAAATCTCAAGTCAAAATCAGTCATACTCGCGCTGGTCGGCATTCTTTTTAATCCGGTTGGTCTCAGGGGTCAGGAGGGTTCTAACGACTCGATCATTGAGCCAGTACAACCCAACTATACCCTGCGTTTATCAGGTGGTCCGGCTTTCATCGCCATTGATCCTGGCTACTATTTCCAAAATGAACTGATCATCGATCTGTCCAGGCGTTTTGGTGTGTCTTTCGCTTATGGCGCCGGAAATGCTTATGCCGGGATGAAAGACGTGCAACGATGGTACCTGCCCGGATCTGTGCCGGATGACGACGACGTGAATCGTCACCAATCCGTATTAAGCTTCAGCGCCCTTATCCATATCTCACCAATACATACCAAACGAATCAGGCTATATGCCGGATTGGGCCCGGGGTTAAATTTTTATAATTATTCAGAAGGCAGCCTGGCTTCCTACAGAGGGATCAATGTTTATAAGCTCAGTAACAAGCAGACTATCAGAATGTCGGTCGGCTATCTACTGGGCGTGGATCTGAAAATACGTCAGCACCTCCTGGCCGGCATCAGTTACCACGGCATCCGGTTTACAGAGACACTCCATGGTGCCCTGATCACCACCGGATACCGGTTTTAAAAACTGCTCAGAATTCGCGGAAAAGCAATTCGGGAGAAGTATTCCTATCCAGTGGGATCAATCGCCATTTTTCTGTCAGCGTAATCTTCTCCCCTGGTTTGATCTCAGAGAAGGGGCCGTGTATTTCCATTTCTGTAAGTGCCTCACCTGCTTTGCCGGAGATATAATTGTAGATCTCAACCATCCCCTGCTCCGGATGGGTGAAAGCGGGATCATAAAGATGAAACTCGATCTTAAAAATACAGGAGGCTTTCATCATGGCCATCCAGTTCCCAGAGGGAGTGATAAAAGCTTTGCTGTTTACCGGACCCTGATTCTCTTTCAACTGAACCGGCAGGAAAGTAAAATAGCCGTCTTCAACAGTATATGCAATCGTATCCTGCCTGTTTTTCCTTTGATCACTGAAACGAACCTGTTCTGAGTCTTTCACGGGCACATAGACCCGGTCGTTCCCATCCACCCTGGTATTCATCCAGATGTCCCATGAGATCGTGGTGTCTCGCACATTCTCTGCCTCTACAATAATATCCACCGAGGAGTCCCCATTGATGATGATCCTTTTTGTCAGGCGCAATCCGCTCACCGGGCTGCCAGGTCCTTCCATAACGATATGAGATGTCCCGGCCTCCCTGACTTCATAAGGTGAATAGATCAGCCAGGGATCCGGGGGCCAGACTGCAGCACTGTTTCTTTTGTCGAGATCGATATCCTGGTGTTTCCACCATCCTGATTGCGGACCAATCCATACTGTATGACCATTGTATGCTTTCCATCCGGCAGAAGAGGAGATTTTGGGCCGGAGCGAATCAGCTTCATTCCAGAGTTGAGGATCTGATTTCAGGAAATTATTTTGCCGGTCGGGACCAAAGAATACGATTCTTCCGCCCACGCCGGGTAAGACAGCAAGCTGCACCTGCCCGTCGGTCAGCCAATAGATATCTCCTTCCCTTTCTGGCACGCTGTGCTGACAGGAGTCAAGCGGAAAAATAAAAGACACCGCAAGGAAAATCCATTTGATGCTTTTCAAATTCATATGCCGAACAGAATATAAAATAAAACAAGACAAGTCTGTAGTTAGACTTGTCTTGTTGAAAAAGAGTTTTTGTTCAGAGAGTTACAACTCCCTGATCATGATGCTGCGGAACCATACATCATCACCATGATCCTGTATCCCAATGTATCCTTCCTTGGCCACATTTGCCCAATCCTCATTCAGTTCAGGAAATTTGGAATCGGCAACAAGCTCTTCCCAATCGGGTGTCCAGAGGTGGTACTCAAGGACTGTCTCCCCGTTTTGTTTATGAACTACTGTACCTTTATAGCAGATGACCTCTGCCAGGTTCCACTCACCGGCCGGCTTGGCATTCTGCGGTTTTGCCGGGATGAGGTCGTACAGTGATCCAGCCTTCCTGTTCCCATCCACGCCAAGCATGGCATCGGGATGCCGCTCATTGTCCAGCACCTGCATTTCCGGTGCAGTCCTCCAGATGGTCTCCCATTTGGGATCCTCCTGTCCGAGGTAGAAAATACCGGAATTACCGCCTTCAGATATTTTCCATTCAAGTTTCAGGTGAAAATTGGAAAATTTTTTGTCATAGATAATGTCTCCGCCATCTTCAGCTCCTGCTTCTCCCCTGCCGGAACCTTCACAGTGGAGCGTGCCATCAACGACACTCCATGCTCCGGGAACGGTTTCCTTACCATAGCCTCTCCAGCCTTCGGTATCCTCTCCGTCAAAAAGAAGCATGAACCCTTGCTCTTTCTCTTCTGCTGTGAGTTCATTGGGTCCGACTTCCTCTTGTTTTACAGCATCCTCATTGTCATCGGATGCAGACTGATCAGCAGGTTTATTAGATGAGTTGCATGATGAAAGCATCATCCCTGAAACGATCAGGATTGAAAATAGTTTAAACAGATCTTTCATGTTTTTCATTTTTATGACATTTATAGTTTATATAGTACTCATTTATTTTGCGCTCATAAATTTCTTAAATAAAAGACAAAATTCAAATTAAAAGCTACACGAACACTAAAAATCAAGGGTTTTCAAGTGTTCAATGCTTGTTCGCGCACATTTGATACCTTCCGTGGCGCCATCTTTCTCCACGATCAGGTGTTTAAAATTACCTGCATCCCTGAGCCTGAGGATACGTTCAAAATCGATCACTCCCTCACCTACGCAGGCAAAGCTATGTCTTTCCGATTTATCATAGCTGTCCTTGACATGTATTAATTCATACCTTCCAGGGTATTTCTCAATGAATTCAACTGGATCCGCTCCGCCCACAATTGCCCAGTAAAGATCCAGTTGCATGGTGACCAGCTTAGGATCTGTTTTTTCCAGGAAATATTCATATACATGTACATCTCCAACCCGTTGAAATTCTTTGTCATGGTTATGAAATGCAAATCTTATCCCGCTCTTGTTACAGGCCTCCCCGATCCGGTGAAACTGTTCGACAGCAAAGTTCAGCTGATCCATTGTGAGATTTTCACCGCTGTCCATCCATGGCCAGTAGCACACCAGGTATTTCTTATCCATCGCAAGCTGATCATCGATCGCTTTTTGCAATCCGTCTCCCTGGAATGATGCCATGCTCGTTCCTCCGGCGAGGGGTATCAAGCCAATCTCGTTCAAAAAGCTTTTCAATTCCATTGCCTTCATCCCGAAGGTTCCTCCGAACTCCAGGTATTTATATCCCATTTCTGCGATCTGGCGAAGGGTTCCCTTCGGATCGACCTCGAGTTCGTTTTTGATTACCCCGGATATGATCCCGAAGTCATGTAGCGGATCCTGTGAAGTACAGGATTGCAATAACATGGGTGAGAGCCCGATTCCTGCAATTCCGGCAGCTGATGTTTTAAGAAAATCTCTTCGTTTCATAAATATTTGGATTGGTTAATTTCACTCGTGCTCCCATTTCACTCGCCAGGGATCTGAAGTTGCAAACATGAATTCCTTCAATTTCATTTTCATCTCCAGGAGCAGTTCTGCATACTGGTCATCTCCTGCAAGGTTGACAACCTCATCCGGATCAGCATTCATATCGAATAATTCAAATGGGGGTCGTTGCAGGTACGCATCTACGCTTCTTTTGGCATAAAGTCCTGTACCATTTTCCAGCACAGATTGCCAGGTACTTGATTCCCAAAGATCGGACGCATGCGGATAGGGCAATCCGGATGCAATATTCCAGATCAGTTTGTATTGCCGGTCCTGCACTACGCGCATGGGGTAATACATTGTAATTTCGTGGAACGTATGGCTGGCGTAGATCTCATCAAATCCTTCTGAATCACCTGTTTCCAGGGCATTCTTAAAGGATTTTCCGTGAAAATGAGTAAACCTGGGGGTCCTGTATGTCGGGTTCTCCTCTTCAGCACGACCGGTACCCGGGATCCTGTTTCCATCAGTAAGGACGCCTGCGAAATCAAGCATTGTGGGGGTAATATAAGCCCAGGTAATCATTGCATCAGATACGGTTCCGGCATTTTGATCTTCCGGCAGCTTTACAATACATGGCAGTCGCATGGCTGGATCGTACAGGTTGGTCTTGGCTCCCGGGAAAGCGATCCCATTGTCGGAAATATACAAGATCACGGTATTGTCCCATTTGCCAGCATCCTGAAGATGTTTTATCAGCCTTCCGACCCCCTGATCCAGTCGGGACACAGATTGGTAGTATTGAGCCAGTTCATCCTTTGAAGCCTGTGTGTCGGGAAGGTATGGCGGCACGATCACCTCATCGGATGAGAATGTGATCTTTTCTACACCTTCGTACCCCTCCTCCCTGTTTCCAAAACGGTCGGGATGTGTTTCAACCGACTCGTCTGTTCCTCCTCCCCGGTGCGGATCAGAACTGCAATAATAGAGAAAGAATGGCTGGTCAGAATCATTGATGAATTCCATGCACATATCTGCCATTTTTACGTTGCTCCTGCTGTCTACACCCTTGAATCTTTTCTGGAATTTATAAACACTTTCAGGAGCAACATGATATTTCCCGATCGCAGCAGTTCGATATCCCGCCTCTCCCAGCATCACTGGCAGGCTACGTATGTCATCAAATGAACTGAAATGAAATACGCCATGTGCATGGCCATATTGTCCGTTTGCATGATTATGCAATCCGCTTAAAATTACAGAACGACTCGCAGAGCAGGATGCAGTTGTGCAAAATGCATTTGTCAGCCGCACCCCATGTGCGGCCAGGTAATCAATATTGGGGGTGGATATCTTCTCATTGCCATAGCACCCCGCATCTTCAGAACCATGGTCATCTGCAACAATGATCACAATGTTTGGTTTTTGCTGTTTGACTAATTCAGAATCGTTTTTACAGGAGGAGATGATGAATGGAACAGAGAATAGGATCAGGCCGATAGCCTTCAGATATATTTTCATTTTTTGCAGGGTTTATGTGAAAGTTTAAATCTATAAATAAAGAAGCAAAAATGAAAGCTTAATTTTTTCGGAGGATGCCCTGCAGCTTCTTTCTATCGGTTATTCTCACTGTTTCACGATCAGCCGCAATATACCCTTGATTATTCATCATCCGAATCTCCCGGCTCAATGAAGGCCTGGTAACACCGAACAATTCGGCAATCTGCTGGTGTGTCATGGGCAGACGAAAAGAATTATTCTCACCCGCTTGCTGTAGAAAGAGAAATGCCAGTTTTGCTCTAAGGGTCGGAAAGGACAGGAATCTGATCTTTTCTGACAGAAATTGTGCCCTGCCGGATATTGCATTCAAAAAGTTATCCAGCAGCCGCAGGTCGGTTTGTAACAATTTCGAAAAATCATTTCGGTGCATCTGCCAAATAGTTACACGTGAAGAGGCAATGACATTTACCGGGTAACTCCTCCTGTTACCGTATAAAAATGCCGGTGCGATCATTTTGGACGGACCAAGGTCTTCTATTTTCAGGATCTTTCCTGAAAGATCCATCATCTCCCCGGCAACATTTCCTTCAAGTATAATTCGTGCGTGCTCACAGGGAAGTCCTGACTGGGCGATCATGACCCCTTTTTCAAAACTCTTCACCTGGTAATGCATATCTCCCAGGATGGGTTCGATCTCCTCCTTGCCAATCTCCATAAAGACTGCGCTTTCAATTAATGCGTTTACCTGCAGCTGATCCATCTTATCAGTTTATTTTGAATATGTTTCATTGTTGTAACAATCGTTACAACTTTGGGGTTCTGAGAGGAATATCTTTGTTTAAAGAAACTTAATTAAACAATTCCTGTAAATACTTATAACGATGCAGGTTTGTAAATATAAATAATTCAGCAATTAAAAAAATACATATATGAAACGAGACATTATTCATATCGATGAGGAGCTTTGTGACGGTTGCGGTGATTGTATACCAAACTGCCATGAAGGAGCGCTCCAGTTGATCGACGGCAAGGCCAGGTTGATCAGTGACCTGATGTGTGACGGGCTGGGAGCCTGTATAGGACATTGTCCGCAGGGCGCCATCACAATGGAGAAGCGTGAGGCTGCACCATACGACGAAAAAATCGTGATCAGTCAGATGGCTGGAAAAGGAAAGAATACGGTCATCGCCCACCTGAAGCATTTGCTGGATCACCAGGAGACAACGTATGTAAAGGAGGGTGTTTCATGGCTAAAGCAAAACAGGGAACAACTGGATTTTGATCTGGATGATGTGATCCGCACTGTACATGGACAAAAAACAGCCCAGGCCCCCGTAAAAATCGCATCCATGGCTGCACCGGCCCAGGCACATGGAGGGGGTTGTCCCGGATCAATGGCCAGGGAGATCAGGCATGAAGCGAACACATCCGGCGAAGTTTCTGATCAGCCCAGTGAACTGAAACAGTGGCCTGTTCAGTTTCACCTTGTCAACCCGGCTGCGGGCTATTTCCAGGGAGCCGATCTGTTGCTGGCTGCGGATTGTTCAGCATACACCACCGCGAATTTTCATTCGCAATACCTGAAGGGTAAGGCACTCGTTATCGGGTGTCCAAAACTTGACACTGCCCAGGAACACTATTTGCAGAAACTTGTCAAACTGATCGACATTGCCAGGGTCAATACCATTCACGTCCTTGTAATGGAGGTGCCATGCTGCAGTGGCTTGCTGCAACTGGCGAAGCAGGCGGCATCAATGGCGCAGAGAAAGGTGCCGTTAAAAGCAACCGTTCTGAGTATCGGGGGGGAGGTGCTTTCTGAAGACTGGGTATAGGTTATCATTTTTGAAACAGGAGATTTAACCCAGGCATTCACTTGAATTGTGTTGCTTTTTATTGTACCTTTCTAAGCTCAGACTTCCATTATTCTCTGCAACCCTGTGTGGGTGGTACTTTTTGCGAAATTGTGCTCAGATTGCAACCTTTCATTTCGAAGTCATGGCACATCAGACCAGGTCAGATCGTATCCGGAATCTCCATGAAGGACTTAATTCTGCAAGAGATCAGTTGTATTATTATGCGCTCCAATTAACGGAGAATCGTGACGATGCACAGGATCTCGTCCAGGAAACCAGTTACAAGGCATTAAAGAATTACTCCGGGTTAAAGGAGCTTGAGCACAAGAATGCCTGGCTCTATACCATTCTCAGGAATACTTACATCAATAACCTTCGCAGCGGTCATAACAGGAATATTCAGGCAAACAGGTCTGAAGAGGAAATCCTGGTCACAACAGCCATGCTTCCTGAAAACGAGATTCCTGACAGGCTGTATGAAAAAAAAGAGCTCATGGCCAGCATCAGGTGTCTCCCACCGGTGTATGCCAGGCCGCTGAAAATGTTTGTTGCCGGGTATTCTTATAAGGAGATTGCAAAAATGACAGGCGTCCCCATCGGAACGATCAAAAGCAGGATCCATATTGCCAAGCAGAAATTAAAGAAAATGTACAGGGAAAACTGATCTCTTTTTGATCTTACCCGGGATTTCAATCGTTACCAGGCGAACCAGGCAAACTTGTTCTCACCTCCACATATGGTTTCTGATACTTCTCTCCCTTTCAATTCTTCGAGTTTTCACGTCTGCGGCTCAATAGATCATTGTGTCCATTCCAAAATGACTGGCTCCGGTCTGTTCACCAATTTTTAGTATCTTCCCATTCGTAAAATAATCCTTTCATCTGAATAATCATTACGTTATGAAGACCATTCTGCGCTCTATATTATTTCTCGCATTAACTGGGCTAATCATTTCAAGTTCCGGCTGTAGCATGAAAAGTCGGGACAATGCATACGACATCGTCATATACGGAGGCACCTCGGCCGGAGTATCGGCTGCCATCCAGGCATCACGTATGGGCAACTCTGTATTACTCATCGAGCCCACAACGCGGCTTGGCGGATTAACTACAGGCGGCCTGGGGCAGACCGATATTGGAAACAAACAGGCCATTGGAGGGATTTCCAGGGAATTTTACAGGAATATCAAGGGGTATTACAGGGATCCGGCAAACTGGAACTGGCAGGACAGCACTGAGTACAGGGATGGTGGGCAGACCCGGACCAAACAGGGAGAGGATGCCATGTGGACCTTTGAACCTTCAGCGGCACTGAAAGTTTACCATAAGATGCTTGGAGATGAGGATATTACAATTGTATATAGTCAGCGACTTGATCGTGAAGAAGGGGTATTCATGAGCAACCTGGCCATTGATTCAATCATGATGGAAAGCGGTGAGGTATATGCCGCAAAGGTATTCATTGATGCAACCTATGAAGGAGACCTGATGGCAACGGCCGGAGTCTCCTACACGGTTGGCAGGGAATCCAGCGAGGCTTACGGGGAGAACCTGAACGGGGTGCAGGCCAATGATACAAGCTTGTCACTCCTGGGCCACGTGTCGGTGAATGGCAGAAACCATAATTTCGTCCATGGCGTGGATCCGTATGTGGTGAAGGGTGATCCCGACAGCGGAATCCTTCCCTTTCTTGACGAGAGTGGTCCGGGTAAGCCAGGTACCGGAGATCACCGGGTTCAGGCCTACTGTTACCGGATGTGCCTGACCGATCACCCGGATAACAGGATTCCATTTGAAAAACCTGAAGGATATAATGAACTGGATTATGAACTGCTGTTCAGGAACTATGCAGCCGGATACGACCGCATCCCCTGGATCAACAGCAGCATGCCGAATAAAAAAACCGATACGAACAACAAGGATGGATTTTCCACAGACTTTATCGGTCAGAACTACACCTACCCAGAAGCATCCTACGAAGAGCGGGAAAGGATCAGGGAGCGTCATCGTCAATACCAGAAAGGACTGATGTGGAGTCTTGGCTACCATCCACGAATTCCGGAAAAGATCAGGAATGAAGTATCAAGGTGGGGTACGTGCAAGGATGAATTTGAGCGGGAGGACGGATGGCAACAACAATTGTATATCAGGGAGGCCAGGAGAATGATCAGTGACCTGGTCATGACACAATACCACTGCGAAGGAATCGAGGTTGTAGATGATCCGGTTGGACTGGCTGCATACGGGATGGATTCGCATATGGTGCAGAGATACATCAGCGAGGAGGGGTATGCCTTGAACGAAGGCAATGTCCAGGCGCATGTAAAGGCACCCTACCCGATCAGTTACAGGAGCATTGTTCCAAAGGCGGACGAATGTTCCAATCTTGTTGTCCCGGTGTGTCTGAGTGCCACACATATCGCATTTGGGTCCATCAGGATGGAACCGGTGTTCATGGTCCTGGGGCAGTCGGCCTCCATCGCATCATCACTGGCTATCGACCAGGAAATAGCGTTGCAGGAAGTATTATTCACCGATCTGCAACCCTTACTCCTGGAGTACCAGCAGCAACTCACAAACAGCAAGAATTAAAAACCCTCCGTCTGTAAATACCTCATAAAAAAAGCGGAGGAAATCATCAGTTAAAGGCATGTTTAAATCAGACGAATGAGAAAGATTATTCTTTATACTGCATCAAGCCTCGATGATTTCATCGCCAGGAAAAACGGGGCCATCGACTGGCTTGAAAATCCGGAAGTAATCCCCGGGGGAGAAGACTTTGGATACGGGGCATTCTATAATTCCATTGACACCACCCTGATGGGCAACAACACATTCAGGCAGGTAGTGGGATTTGGCGGCCCGTTCCCCTACCAGGACAAAAAGAATTTTGTTTTTTCAAAGAACAAGCGTACAAGCGGCCATGAACATGCAGATTTCATTACAGGAGATCCAGCATTATTTTGCCGGGAAATAAAAGCAGCCGAAGGTAAGGATATCTGGCTGGTTGGTGGAGGAGAGATCAATACCTTACTGATGGAAAACAGGCTGATCGACAAGTTGATCATCACCAAAATACCGATCCCGCTGGGATCTGGCATTCCTCTGTTTCATGATGCTGACTGGAAATCGAAATTTCAAACCGTATCAACCCGGGTATATGAAAAAGGGGTGGTCCAGCTGACCATGGAACCTGTTCAGTAAAACCTGATTACCCGGGGCACCTTTCTCCTCAGTGCGACCGACCCTGGCTGGTTGTGCCTGCATTTTATTATCCCCACGTTCCAATGGAGGTAAAACCAAAGCAAGTTTCGATGCGGAATACAGTCCGGACAAACGTCAACAAATTTGTTAAATGTATTGTTAAATGAGCAATTAAAATGAAAAAGATTACCGTCGATGCGTACATCCTCAACAGCGGAGCATGGCAGCCGGTGCTAAACATGCTCAGGGAATTGATGCTTGCCCTGGATATGGAAGAGACTGTGAAGTGGGGTACTCCGGTTTATTGCATCAACGGAAAGAATGTTGTAGGAATCGGATTTTTCAAAGCCTATACGGGACTCTGGTTTTACCAGGGGGTTTTCCTGGAAGACAAACAGGGTAAACTGATCAATGCTTCAGAGGAGGAGACCAGGGCACTGCGGCAGTGGCGGTTTCAATCTGCCGATGAGGTCGAGGCCGACCTGGATCTGATCATCTCTTACGTGAAGGAGGCAATTGAAAACGCAAGGAAAGGCAAAGAGATCAAACCCATCCGGAACAAGCCGTTTCAAGTTCCAGCCGAGCTCAGCGATGCCATGGCAAAAGATCCGGCACTGCACAAGAGTTATCATTTGCTTAGCCATAGCAAACGAAGGGATTATGCACGTTACATCGACCAGGCCAAGCGGACGGAAACAAGGGAGAAGCGACTGGCAAAATCGATACCGCTGATCAAGGAAGGTAAGGGTCTGATGGATCAATACAAATAATACCTTCAGAAGAGCAAATAAGATTGCGGATGAAATGATCATCGTCTTCAGCTCTTCAATATCATTGCACCCCTATTCAGAACGAATCCAAACTTTACCTGGCCCGGACTGATTGTCTCGAAAATCCTTATTTTTACTCTTCTATCAATCATTCACCAGAAATGACCAGATATGTGACCGGCAGAAGAGATTTTCTCAAATCCAGCCTCCTTGCTACAGGTGGGCTGCTGGCGCTTCCCTCCTGCCTGAAAAACTATACTGCATGGCAGTTCTTCACTGAAGAGGAAGCACTTTGCATGTCGGCTATATGTGAACAGATCATACCAACAGACATATATGGGCCGGGGGCAGGCTATGCCGGCGTGATCTTTTACATCGATAAGCAACTTGACGAAGTATTCCTGGATGACAGAGAGGAATACAGGGAAGGCATCCGCCTGATACAGGATTCGGCAATTCAACTTCATGGAATGAAATTCGAGGCACTGGATTTTGAACTACAGAAAGGTTTCCTGGAGCAAATGGAGGTCGGAGAAAACCGCGCCCTTAGCGCGGAAGAGAACATGCAACAGTCGGCATTATTCAGAAAAATGGTGCAACATACGATGCAGGGATTTTATGGTTCACCCCGGCATGGAGGAAACAGGAACTACATCAGCTACAGGCTCATGAAGCTTGATTATCCATATATCGTTGGTCAGAACCGTTATCGCGATCTCAAAAACCATTGATCATTCATGACGAAAAAGCACTATAACGCAATCGTAATCGGGGCAGGTGCCAGTGGTGGGATCATTGCAAAAGAGCTGGCCATGGAAGGATTGACCGTTGCCTTGATGGAACGTGGTGACTGGCAGGTATTCGACAAACACCCCACTGATGAATTGATCTCTCAGCGAACCAGTGTGCTGGACTCCGTTTCGGGTCCGGACTGGAAAAAAAATCCAAGAGTCTACGTCGGTCCGGACGGGAAGCGCGAGATCGTCCGGCCCGGGGATGGACGGTACTCTCCCCTGGCGGCTGTTGTCGGGTCTGGTACGGTAACCTACGGGGCGATGGCCTGGCGTTTCATGGAGGAAGACTTCAAACTGAAAAGTGAATATGGAGAGGTGAAAGGTTCGACACTGGATGACTGGCCCATCAGTTATACAGAACTTGAACCTTATTATGAAAAAGCAGAGTGGGAAATCGGGGTCGCCGGCCAGGCCGGTGCAAATCCATTCGAAGCACCCAGGAATAAGCCTTACCCCATGCCACCATTTGAATATAACAGGGATGGCGAGATATTCAGCGCTGCAGCAGAGAGGCTTGGCATGCATCCATTCCCCATTCCCATGTTGAGAAATTCCGTTCCATACAATGATCGTCCGGCCTGCATCAGGAATCGCACATGTGTTGGGTTCCAGTGTCCCGTTGACGGCAAGAACGGTACGCAAAACACCGTGATCCCAAAAGCCATTTCGACAGGAAATTGTGACCTGATCGTAGAGGCAAAAGTGGCCGAAATCCTTTCCAGGCCCAATGGGAACGTAAAAGGTGTCCGCTACTATGATGCAAATGACCGGGAAAAAACAATCACCGCTGATATCGTTATTGTCACTGCTTCAGCAACTGAATCAGCCAGGTTAATGTTAAATTCAAAAACAGACCTGTTCCCCAACGGTCTTGGAAATAACAATGACTGGGTGGGAAGGAATCTGCAGGGGCATGCATACACCGGAGCATTCGGGATCTTTGATCATGATATCAAATCCTATGCTGGTCCGGGTGCAACGATGGGCATCTGCGATTTCAATCATCACAATCCCGGGATCATCGGCGGGGGCCTGATATGCAACGAGTTCAACCGATTGCCCTACCTGTTCTCACAAACACGACCGCCCGGAGAACCTTCATGGGGAAAGGGCCACAAGGAATTTCAAATTAACAACTTGAAACGCATGGCCGGACTGCATGGTCCTATCCAGGAGATGCCCATGTTTGACTCACGTGTTACAATCGACCCGGAGGTGAGAGATCACTGGGGAATTCCTGTGGTTGCCCTCTCGGGCCAGAGACATCCGCTGGACCGGGTTCATTGTCAGTTCCTCTCAAAAAAAGCAGAAGAGATCCTGAAGGAGGCCGGGGCCGTACGCACATGGCTTTCCGTGGGAGGCGGAGGCGGACCCTCCGGGCACCAGCACCAGAACGGAACACTCAGGATGGGAAATGACCCCAAAACATCGGTGGTGAACAAATATGGCCAGGTACATGATATAGATAACCTGTTCGTGTCAGATGCAAGTGTATTTGTAACGGGTGGTGGATTCAACCCTGTCCTTACAATTATGGCAGTAGCCTATCATACGGCCGGTTATATTGTAAAAAACTGGAAAGGGACAAGGTTCAGATAGTTAATTGGGAAACAAACCGGGTCTGCCAGGCCGGGTTTATTTGTTTGGAACTGAATTGCGGCAATTGAAAATGAAAAGAAAATTTATCGTCATAATGATCTCGGGTTTTGCAATCCTCATCGCCGGATTCTTTGGGGGCTATTCATTGTGGAATTCCGCCAACCCCGAAAGAACCTGTGCCTCCTGCCATGAGATATCTCCGTCGCATGAAACATGGATGACCAGCTCACACAGGGATATTGCATGTTTCGAGTGCCATGGCACCGCTTTGAGCAACGGTCTGCATAGCCTGACCGAGAAGACCAGGATGGTACGAACCCATATTGCCGGTGACGGAAGGAGTGATCAGATCAGTCTGACCGAAGCTCAGCTGATCGGAATCATGGATCGCTGTACAGGATGCCACCAGGAGGAATACAAAAAATGGGGTTCGGGGGGACATTCTGCCAGCTATGCCGATATCTTTCTGAATGAAGCACACAACCGTATGGAACAACCTTACTGGGATTGTTTCCGATGCCATGGCATGTTCTATGAAGGAAATATCTATGATCTGATTGACCCCGTTTCCAGTCAGGGACCATGGAAACTCATTAACGAGGAGATGGAATCCATGCCTGTAATCCTATGCAGCACCTGTCACGAGATCCATTCAGAAAATACCCCACGCATGGAATACGGAACCCGTGAGGATGATTCAGAGGTTTTTTACGAAAGAAAAAGGAGAAACGAGGAAAATCACCCCAAAGCCGGACTTTATGTAAGGGCAGATGCAATATTCCTGCGGGCCGACCAGCTGCCGCAACCTGGAATCTACACCGAAGACCGGGAAATACGTGTCACGCAAAATCCTTTGCAAAGGGTTTGCGTACAGTGCCATGCGCCTGACTGGCAACATTATGCAGGAACAGAAGATGACCGTACCCCTTCTGGCGTGCATGAAGGACTGGCCTGTATGGCCTGCCACGAGACACACTCAAATGATGCAAGCAATGCCTGCGTACAGTGTCATCCTGTTATTTCAAACTGCGGGCTGGATCACCAGGCAATGAATACGACCTATCATGATCCTGGTAGTCCCAACAATATTCATCATGTGAAGTGTGCCGACTGTCACGAGGAGCCCATGCGCTGATATCAAAAGGTGATCACTTTGTTTAGACCAGGTCACAGGCTTCAGCAGGCATCCAGTGTTTTTCCTTGCCTTCCCATTTCACATTGCAACCAATGGGATTGGTAACTGCAGGTGATATCTCTTTTCCTGAAGTCAGCTCACCCAAAACCCTGTCCAGGTCATTGACCGTAACAGCAGTGGCATCTTTTGGATTATCAACCCCCCGGCCGGTATAGACCAATTTCCGATCCTCGTCAAACACATAAAAATGTGGTGTCCTCAATGCACCGTATTCAAGCGCCACCTCCTGGGATTCATCGTACAGGTAAACCCAGGGAAATTTATGCTCCTTCATCCTTTGAACCATATGGTCGAAGTCATCCTCCGGGTAGGTGTTTTTGCTATTTGAATTGATGGCGACAAATTTGACCCCCTTCCCGGCATACTTCTCAGCTGTTTCACGCGTCACCTCATCTGAACCGATCACGTAGGGACAATGATTGCATGTAAAAAATACAACCAGGTATTTCTCATCATTAAAACTGTCTGTGGTGTATCTCTTCCCGTCTGTAGCAGGCAGATCAAAATAGGGTGCCTTGCTTCCAATTTCAAGTGTAAATGCCATATCGATATTGTTTTTGTATTGAATTATGTCAAAATTGACTCTAACTGTTCAACAAATGTCCCACATGATTGTTTTCATCGGCACCATTCCCTGTCGGACTACTGCCATCCTCCAAGTACGGCACCATAGACCATAAAAACGACCAGTTCGTGGCCTGCAACGATCAGGATGAATTGTGAACTGCGCTTTTCCATCAGGTAATGCGTGATCATGGTCGGCACAACAAATCCCAGCGCGAGCAATACACCATAAGCAAGTCCGGTCGCAGCATTATTGACCCCCTGGAGGAACATAGCGAGGAAAACTGCAATGACAATACCCAAAATAAATACCAGCACAAATACGACCGGGGGAGCGCCCTGTTCATCAGGTTTAAATCCGATCCCCTTCATCCATGCATTTCCAAAAAGGAGCCTGGAGTACCAAAGTGCCCCGATCACCATGTTCAAAACTGAAACGACAATGATGGCCCAGATGTTGAGGTCTGCAAAGCTAAAATGGTTCATGATATTTAAGTTTGGTGTATATCAAATACAATTACACGTAGAAATTGTTTGAGAATCAGATGTTAAAACTTTTATAATCTGACGGACCGACCCAAACAAAAATGATCCCTCACCTGTTTTAGAATCATAAAACATAGCTGGTAACATGAAGAAAATCTTTCTCATATTTGGCCTGGCCCTACTTGTACAGATCACCCATGCCCAAAACGTTGGTCTGCTTAACAAGCAGGGACTTGAAGATATGCTGAATAAAACCGGGGATACCATCTATGTGATCAATTTCTGGGCGACCTGGTGTTCTCCCTGTATTGAGGAGATCGGCTTTTTCCAGGAGTTGCACCAGGCATATGAAGGGAAACCGGTACATGTGATCCTGATCAACCTTGACTTCCCCAACCAGCTGGAAAAAAGGGTCATCCCCTTCCTGAAGGAAAAAGAGATCACCGCAGAGGTCCTTAGCATGACCGAGCTTGATTACAATGCCTGGATCCCGATTGTTGAAAAGGACTGGTCTGGTGCCATTCCTGCAACATTGATCCTCCGGGACGAAGAGAAGAAATTCATACCGAGGGAAATCTCCAGGAAGGAACTCTTTGCACTCGTAGAAAATATTTCAATTAATTAAAATATCAAATCATGAAAAAACTGGTATTTACAGGATTGTTTTTGATTGGTCTTGCCACCATGGCATCAGCACAACTTAAGCCAGGTGACAAAGCAGTACCTTTCAATCTGAAGAACGTGGACAGTGAGTGGGTGAGCCTGGACGACTACAATGATAAAAAAGGGGTTATCGTGGTATTTACATGTAATCCATGTCCTTTTTCAAAAGCCTATGAGCAAAGGATCATTAAGCTGCACAAGAAATATGCTCAGATTGGATACCCGGTAGTAGCCATCAATCCGAATGATGAAAAAGTGTCTCCCGACGATACCTTTAAAAAAATGCAGGCGCGGGCTGAAGAGCGGGAATTCCCGTTTCCTTACCTGAAGGATGAAACGCAGGATATATATAAAGCCTATGGTGCCACGCGGACCCCACATGTATTTTTACTTACGAATGACCAGGGGACCTTCAGGGTGGCATATATCGGTGCCATTGATAACAATGCCATGGAAGAGCGTTCTGTATCAGAAAGGTATGTAGAGCAAGCCATCCAGGCACTCGAAAATGGCAAGAAAGTTGAGCCCGATGTGGTGAAAGCAATTGGGTGCACTATAAAGACCCGCGGTTAGGATCCATCATCAACAAAGCGGAGTATTCTCTGCCAAAGTATTACATCCAGGCAGGCCTTCAATTGTCTCTCCAGGGGAAGCATGGTGGGGCATTGTCATCGACCAAATTTTTCGATCATCACCTTGACCCATTCCGTATACTGCTCCGCCGATGGATGCAGCTCGTCCTGCGCGACATATTCAGTTTTCTTCAGCCCTTCTCTTGAGATCGGTGTCACATCAATGTAGGTGATCCCATATTCCGAAGCGATCTTCCTGTTGAGCGTATTATACTTGTCGATCTCATTGCTGATCTCCTGGTGATGACGGAATGAAGGGGTATATGCATAATCGGGAATCGACACAATAAATACCTTTTCGTTTTGCCCTCCGGCACAATTGATCGCCTTTTCCAGTAATAACCTGAACTGCGGTTCATACAGCTCAAAAGGGAGATGCTGGTACTGGTTGTTTACACCGATCAACAGTGATACCAGGTCATAGGTGCGCGATGCGTCAAGTTGCGCAGCCACTCCCTCCAGCAGGTCACCCGTGGTCCATCCCGTTTTTGCAATGATCTCTACCTCAACATTATCAATTCCAGGGTGTATGCTGAATTTTTCAGCCAACTGTACCGGCCATCGTTGTTCGGGCGACACACTTTCTCCAATGGTATAGGAGTCCCCCAATGCGAGGAAACAAAAGGATTCAGAATCATGCTGCGATTGTGACCAGAGGCCGGCAGCCAGTGAGAGAATGATGATTGTGAGGCTTGATTTCATGCGTTTGGTTTGAAATCTAAAAATAATAAAAGTAATAAAATGGAGGCACTGGCATGGAAATGAATCATCAAATCATGGTCCTTTTGTTATCTTTGATTACAAATTAACGAACCCAATCATGAAACATACCCTGTTATTGCTGTTTATCAGCCTCATCATCCTTTCCGGGTGCAGCCAGGAGGACACCTGGTCATTCAACTCACCCGACGAAAACATCAGTGTGATCCTGCATCTCTCGGAGGGCGGACAACTGGAATATTCGGCACAGATCGTACAAAACGGTGATGTGGTCACAGCCATTGAACCATCGCTGTTAGGTGTGGATCGTGATGACGGCACCTTTGTAAGCGGACTGACATTTGTGGGACAGGAGCAGCGTTCAGTCCGAGAGGACTACCAACTTGTAACAGGTAAAAAGCGTGACATTACCTATGAAGCTGAGGAAAACAAGTTCATCTTCATGAATGTGGCGGGGGACCGGATGGAGGTGATCTTCCGCGTATTCAATGATGGATTGGCATTCATGTATCACTTCCCCGGGGAGACCACTACAAAGCACACCATAACGAAGGATTACAGCTCCTTTAACCTTCCCGACGAAGGCACCTGCTGGAGCCAGGCCTACGATACTGTGACCATGTGGACCCCGGCCTATGAAACTTTTTATGAAAGATCGATGCCCATCGGCACCTCCGCACCCGCAAACAAGAATGGCTGGTCCTTCCCCACCACATTCCATACGCAGGGAATCTGGGTATTGATCACCGAATCCAATCTTGACGGAACTTACCCTGCCTGTCACCTTCAGCCCGATTGTGAAAACGGGATCTACACCATCCGCTTCCCGGAAGAGGAGGAAGCATATGGAAAATTCAGCAACAAGCCTGCATCAACCCTTCCATGGTCAACTCCCTGGAGAGTGGCTGTGATCGGGAGCTCTGCGGGAGATATTGTTGAATCCACCATTGTTACTGACCTTGCGGATCCCTCGAAGCTGGACGACACCTCGTGGATCGAGCCCGGTCGTGCTGCCTGGAGCTGGTGGAGTGATTCCCCGTCACCTCAATTTGTCAGGGAACAGAACCGGTTCACTGATCTCGCTCTGGAGATGGGCTGGGAATACAACCTCATCGACGCCAACTGGAACGAGATGAAAGACGGCCATGTGAAGGATGCCATCGATTACGCGGTTTCAAAAGAGATCGGACCAATTCTCTGGTACAATTCGGGTGGAGCGCACAATATTGTTACGGAAGCACCCAGGGACCGGATGTGGGATCCTGAAATACGCGAAAAAGAGTTCAGTAAAATCTCCGCATGGGGCGTCAGGGGCGTCAAGGTCGATTTTTTCCAGAGTGACAAGCAGGCCATTATCAACCAGTACCTCGGGATCCTTGAGGATGCAGCGAAGCACCAGGTCATGGTCAATTTTCACGGTTGCACACTGCCACGCGGATGGAACCGTACCTGGCCCAACATGGTCACGCTTGAAGCTGTGCGCGGTGGAGAAGTTTATAAGTTCGGGAAAGATTACCCCGCCAAAGCTCCGTGGCACAACACCGTGCTGCCCTTTACGCGAAACGTGGTCGGTCCGATGGACTACACCCCCGTCATGTTTACCGACCATAATTACCCGCACCTGACCACCTATGCACATGAACTGGCCACCTCGGTGGTATTCGAATCGGGCATCATCCATATGGCCGACAAGGTGGAAGCATACCTGGGCCTCCCCGACCCCGCCAGGAACTTCCTGAAGCAGGTTCCCGCGGCATGGGACGAAATCAAATTCATTGACGGATATCCCGGTGAATTCGTGATCCTCGCAAGGAGGCACCATGAGACCTGGTATGTGGCCGGACTCAACGGGAATGACGAGGGGGCAAACTGGACATTCAACCTCTCGTTCCTGGACGAAGGCACCTACAATTGCAAAATGATCATGGACGGGGATGACGACAATTCGTTCAGCTTCACTGAAAAGGAGGTCGCAAATGGAGATGAACTCACCGTAAGCACATTGCCTTATGGTGGTTTTGCACTGACAATAACTGCTTTATAATATAAAAAATAGCCCCGGAGTTCCACCTGTGCTTCGGAATGAAGAGGCTATTTTTGTATCCTGAATTAAAGCGGTAAACTATGCAGGTGAATTTTCTCGAGATCGTGGCATCTTTCATGGTGCTGTTCGCGATCATTGACATCTTCGGCTCCATCCCCATCATCCTTGGGATCAAATCAAAGATCGGCAACATCTATGCCGTACGCACCACCCTGGTCGCCTTCGGCATCATGCTGCTCTTCCTGTTCATCGGGGAACCATTGCTGGGGATATTCGGAGTTGACATCTCCTCCTTTGCCATCGCCGGCTCTTTCATCCTCTTCCTTATGGGCATGGAGATGGTCATGGGCATCGAACTCTTCAAAAACGAGACCGGCAGCAGCGGCGCCATCGTTCCCATCGCATTTCCACTGATCGCCGGGGCCGGTTCGATCACCTCCCTGCTCTCCCTGAAAGCAGAATATGAAACCATCAATATCCTCATTGCACTCACAGTCAATGTCATAATCGTATACCTCGTCCTCCGCCTCACAACATTTTTCGAAAAAATACTGGGCGTAAACGGATTACATATCCTCAGGAAATTTTTCGGCATCATCCTCCTGGCCATTGCAGTCAAGCTGTTCATCTCCAACACGGGAATTCACATCGGGGATACGCCGACTCCCTGATGAAATGCAGCCTGGCAGGATTGGAAAAACAGGCATGCCGGTAATTTGCAAGGCTTTTTATGCTGAATGATACGTGCGCTCCGAACAGTGGGGCAAAATGCTTCGTGCGATTGTAAACAGATTAAGATATTTTCCTGGCCAGTCGCTTGCGAATGATCAGCTCCAGTTTCTCCTCCCCGAAGGTGACCGGGTGGTGTTTGTGGGAGGTTTCTGCGACGATTTTCTGTATCACCTCATCTGAAAAAGCTTCGGGATCAAGCGGTGGAATCTCCAGGACATTGGAGATATGCTCCAGCTTATCCTTGAAGGCCAGCAAGTATTCCCGGTCCTCCTTGTATTTAAAATCGGAAAATATCTTACTTACGATCAAATACTTGCCAAATGCCGCACTTTTCCTGTCATCGATGATCTCGTCGATGGTCATTGCATTTACGGTGGACATGAGTGTTCCGCAAACTTCACCATGGGGAATTTTGAGGTGTGCACCAAATGGAGATGCAAATCCATGCACCAGTCCCAGTCCGGCATGTGCAAGGGTGATCCCCGAGAACATGGCTGCAAGCGCCATGCCTGAGCGTGCCTCAAGGTTGTTCTCCCCTTCCAGGAATGCCCTCAAAAGGTTACGTTTCACAAGCTTGATCCCATGCAGCGCCAACGCATCTGTCATCGGGTTGGCTTGCTTGCTGAGGTAGGATTCCAGCAGTTGGGTAAATGCATCCATACCACTCGTTGCAGTAAGCCTGGGCGGACAGGTAAGCATCATTTCCGGATCGATAAGGGCGAGGTTGGGAATAAAATTGTCGTGTCGCAAAGACTTTTTAAATCCATCCTTCCCGACTTCAGACAATACAGCATTTTTTGTCATCTCGCTACCTGTACCTGAAGTGGTTGGCATGGCAATAAAGGGTATTTTCACACCGGGATGTTCCATATCCCCCACCCCTTCGAGATAGTGTTTCACCCCGTATTCAACCACCAACATGGCCGAAATTGCTTTTCCGGCATCCATTACGCTTCCTCCCCCGACGGCGATCACCACCTTGATGCCTCTCCCCTTGTATTTTTCGGTGATCTCATCCACCATTTTTGGCGAGGGCTCGGTGCCGATGGATTCATGCTGAATTGAGATCCCGTTGTCTGTCAGGGACTTTTTGATCTCATCGCCATGACCGGAATTGTGAATGGCAGTGGTGCCGGTCACCAGCAATGCCTTGTTTCCGAACAACTTCGCTTCTTCAGGTAATTTGGCCCTTTTCCCAGGTCCAAATACAATCCTTGGCAAGGATGAAAATTGAAAAGAGGATATCATAGGTAGAATTTTCAATAAAGTTAAAAAAATGAAGCATCATTCACACTCACCCGGTTGGGTAAGCAGGTGTTCAACGTACCCTTTGTCAAGTCCCGTTTTGCCTGCGATCTGGTCGGCATCCATTCCTGAATTACGCATTCGCAGGGCCATGCATTTCAGGTTTTCCCCGATCTCAAGCAGGTTGCCTTCCGGATCGTAGAAACGGATGGTATACTGGCCCCAGGACTCTTCAACGACATTATGCAGCAGCCGCAAATCTCCCATCAGGACATTTTCCACGGCATCTGCAAAATCTTCTGTCTCAAAACAAATCTCCAGGTTCCTGTTGCCGATGGGCTCATAGGTATATCCCAGTTCTTTTGCCAGTGGATACTCCTTATCAGGCTTCCACAATGTAAGACCACCTTCAAAAACAATGCATCTTCCGAGATCCTGTTCAACTTTCTGACCCAGGAATTTCTCATAGAATTCCCGCTGTTTTTCCAGGTCACTGCAGAAAATTACTGAAGAGTGAAATTTAATATTCATGTATGCAAATTATGATTTTATGCCCGCCAGGGACGCTGACGTTTACCTGCATTATCAATGGCTGCGAGGGCAATATTCACATCATCGACCACCTGGAAATCGTACATGCCGGCGCATACAAAATCGGCTCCCTTCTCAAATGCATAGGGAAAAGCCTTTTCCGGGTGTACAGCTCCTGCTGCCATGGTTTTGAAAGCGATCCAGGGTTGCTCGAGCGACTCCATGTAGTTGATGGTGTCGTCAGGATCGAAACAGTACATGTTATCGTGCCATGTCGGATGTTTGGCCGACCAGTAATCATGGGTGTGCAATGTCTTCATCCAGAAATCTGTTTCAAGGCCAAGCTCCACGCATTTTTTAATTGTCTGGATCTTGTGGGCCCCGATACCAACCGGAAGTCCATTGTCTCTCAGGAGGTCCATCACCTTCACGATCTTATCAACCTCCCCGTTCTCAATATAGTAATCGGCTGTCTCTCCCTGGATATACCCGGCATTTGCCCCACTGTCAATGGCTCCTTTTACGATATCGTAATACTCCTCGAACGGCATTGGTTTTAGTTCGGGCCAGTAGATCAAACCTGCACAGTCGGATATGAATTGTATATTGCCATATCCCTCTTTCCAGTATTCTTCCATCAATGGCATTACCACAGGATTCGACAGCAATGTATTTACACCGGCCTGCTCACACATCATCAGTGTTTTAAATACACGGTCCTTCTGGTGGTAATTCCTTACAAGAGAAGAGACGTAGATCAGGTCTCGTGAGTGCACATATCCACTGATCAGGTTTCCTCCCATGATCAGCTTCGATGATTCAAGTCCGCCCAGCATCCCCTTAGGTAGTTTACCTTTCACCCCATTGATCTCGTCAAATTTTTGTCCTTTCAGATTATCCAGGGAAAGCTGGTTGGATCCCGCCTGGATCTGCTGCACAAAACGTTGAGTTGCTCCTGCATTCGCATCCACCAGGTTTTGCTCCTCGAAGCTATCCATCCCTGTCTTGCGGATGATCCCATATGCAAGGGCGCCCATGAAAGGGACAGTGGCCAGGTGTTTCAGAACTTCCCTCCGCTCGATCCTGCCCACATCGGCCTTGTGTTCTTCTTCGTCGGGCTGACCATGGTCCATCTTGTGTGAAGATTTCCGCAATGTAAGTGTAAGCAATCCATCGAGTCCGATAAACTTCCCGGTGGGAAAGAACATCAATGTAACGAGTGCAATGATCTCCAGCAGGTCTTTACTTACCAGCAGATAGGATCCCTCACGAAAGAATCCAGGTTCAGAGAAGAATGGAGGATGAGAAAGGTAATATACAGTAAGCAGCGCGATTCCTGCCACCTGTGATATTTTAGTGAACAATCCGAGAAAAAGTCCGATCCCGATGAATATCAGCGCCCAGATGTTCAGCACATCAATGAACTGCAGAAGCGTCTCGTTTGCCGCCATTGAATGAAAAATCCCCGAAAAAGGGCCCGTTGCACTAAGCAGATAGCCTGCAGAGGTCCAGCCAGGTTCCAGCAATTTTGAAAATCCTTCGTATATAAAATGCCACCCGATCCCAACTCTCAAAATGGTGAGCATAACCATGGCAGCCCTGTTATTCTGCTTTAATTCAGTCGCTTTTTTCATGACGCAATCCCTCCTCGAAAATATTGTTCGTAATTTGGCTGTGCGAAAGATAAGGAATATTGGAGAAAAATGCTGTTAAAAATATGAACAAGCACCCGGATAGTTTAGCAAAAGACGATCACTTTTTTATTTCTTAACATCCAACCATCAATTAATTTCAATATCTTGTAATGACAATTTTCTAACCCGGCAATTATGAGATTTACCCTGATCACACTGTTAGTATTGTTATTGACGTCCTGCAGTAACGATCCTCCAACTCGACCGTAATTCCATACAGGATATCGATGGAAATACTTATGAAACGGTCAGGATCGGAGATCAATGTTGGATGACTGAAAACCTTAATGTCTCCAGGTACAACAACAGCAACTCCGGCAATGTCTATAGTGCTCTATATAACCGATTTGCCGCAAAGACGGGACAGGTTTGTCCTGCTGGCTGGCACATTCCAACTATCGATGAATGGACGTCCTTGTTTGAGTATATATCCGGACCTGATGCAAGGATATCTACATCAACGATCGAATATTTCCTTGACGGAGGATATCTGAAAGAAACGGGAACTGAACATTGGGATTATCCCAACGGCGGAGCATATGACGTTTTCGGTTTCAAATCACTTCTACTGTTGACATTAATTTACTATATTTGCAGCCCGAAATCACACTTTCTGAATTAAGGATTGAAATCCATAATAATAAACAGGATGCGTGACATGTTTTGGTTCCGTAGCTCAGCTGGATAGAGCAACAGCCTTCTAAGCTGTAGGTCCCAGGTTCGAATCCTGGCGGAATCACAAGACCACGGTAAGCCCAGCGCGACAGCGCTGGGCTTTTTTAATGGTACTTACGTTGAAAGCAAGCTTTCATAAGGAAGAACCATTAAAAAAGCCCGTTAAAATTACTTCACAATTTTTGGGCTTACCGTGGACTTGAACCTTGGAGCAAAAGGATCGCGTAAGTAATCCTGGCAAAGCTGTCCATTTTTCCGCTCAACATACTTTGCATCGCATTTTTTTGGGCTTACTAAGGACTTGAACCGTGGAGCAAAAGGATCACGCAAGTAATCCTGGCTACAGCAGTTATCAGTATTTGAGTACCTTCCCTGTATGATATTCAGAATTACTGGTCAGGACAATCAGATAATAACCGGTAGGGAAAGCCGAAAGATCAATATCTGCCACACCACTTTCAACATTCATTGTTACATGTATTTTCCCTAATACATCAATAACCTTGATTTCTGACGGGCTATCAATACCTGACCTGATGTGTAGTATTCCATTTGTAGGATTGGGATAAAGAATGAATTCAGGTGTTTCAGGATCAACCTCTTCCTCTTCCTCTTCCTCCACGGTATGGTAATACAATATACTGTCGGCCATCTGAAAATTGATTGAATCAGGTGATGTATATCTGACTTCACTGATCAGATTATCATATTGGTCATAGGTATAGTTAAGCCGCTCATATAGAGGGAATATTGTATCAACTGCCCTTGCACGAGTTTGAACCGTGATCCTGTTCTGGCCATCATAGAACAGAGCTATCTCTCCATCATTCAACCAGCCACCCACACTGTTCAACCTGCTGGTCTGCCGGATATTGGAGGGTAAATCGAAGGTGTTAAATACATTTTGATACTGCATCTCCAGTAGTCGAACACTTTCTCCTGCTTCCGTCAGATTGCTGCTCGCATTTGCAAGTAAACCATTGGTGTCATAATTGTACTCCTCCTGGTAATGGGCAGTATCAGGATTTATATCAAAAGGTATGGTCATGCTATAATCTACCAGTTGATCAGACACATCAAATTCGTAATCCTCCTCAAAATCAACAATGGAGGTATCATGTAAAGTCCTCCATTCGATGTTCGAAATTCTCGTAAAATCTTCACCGGTCTTGTATTGATACTCCTCATTTATAAGTATGGCCAGATGCTCCATCCTGCTGTTCCAACTGTTTTTGAAAACATTGGAGATCCGACCGTATTCATCATAATTGTACCTGACAGTTTGACCAGAGGTATAATCCAATATTTGATCCAGATAGAATTGTTCGACAGAATCTAATCGTTCCAATACTTCTGAGAAATAGATCCACTTGCTAATATTTGGTTCAGGATTCCCTTCCACATATTCAAAATGGATGACTGAATCAAGGGTTTCGGAAAAACCAGTTGGCAGATCATTGTTGATTCCAGCAACGCGTTCATCAGGATTTTCATGCATTAAAACCCTGTTATTGGGTGCCAACTGATTGTAACCCGGAATTGTAGTTATACATAATATGAGACAGGTAAATTGTATACGATTCATAATTGTAATTTTTTGGCTTTTCTTCAATGGCAAAAATAGATATCATTTTACATTTATTACGGTCTCAAATGTTAATTGTTATCCTTTTATCAATCTTTAACATTTGTTTGTCAATTTATTTTTGCCTTTCGTCACTTTTTTACTTGCAAGTGAAAGCCTGTAAAGTTCCTGTGTCTTAGCTGATAATCCCATTATTTTTTTTATAAAATACAGGCTGATTCAAACCATATTACCCAGAATCCGAATCTCTTAAACTTGCCTGTAGTGATTCCGGTTTACGCTTCTTCAGGTAAGAATATTTGAATGAAGGCATGGAATAGGAGGAAAAGTATATTGTATAACATATCTCCGAAAGAAATCACACCAGTTCACAACGACTGGTCAGAACTCCTAATTATTGACTATCAACCCCTTCCCTCCTAGGCTATTCAAACTTCATCCAGTAATCATTCTTTAGCTCACCTCCATTGTTAATTGCGTGTTGAAACTTTCTGGATGCAAAAACAACTCCTAACAATAAATTAAACTTAATTTCATTTCATCAATTCCCTTCAGGAATATCTTTGTCCGGGAAATATAACTCAGGAAAGCAAATTATAATTCTAACTCTAAAAATTAATTCTATGAAACATGTATTAAAATTTAGCCTCACTATGCTGGTGGCTTGTGTCTTTGCAATCAATGCACATGCCCAGACCACAATCAGTGGAACGGTTGTGGACGAAGATACCGGCGATCCTCTTCCCGGGGCCAACGTAGTTGAGACCGGGACCGCAAATGGAACCATTACCATGGCTGATGGAAGTTTCAGCCTCGAGGTTTCAAGTACTTCAGGTTCCGTGAAGGTCTCATTCATCGGATATACCTCTACAACAGCCTCATTCACTGCATCCAGGAAAAACCTGGGTGAGATCGGACTCTCCCCGAGCCTCGAGATCGATGAAGTGGTCGTGGTAGGTTATGGCGTGATCGACGTTGCCCAGGACAGGGAAACACCTGTGGCAGTATCCACCATTCACATGCCGGAAATCATCGAAAAGACCGGTAACCAGGAATTCCCGGAAATCATGAAGAATACTCCTTCCGTATATGTCGCCAGTCAGGCAGGTGGATACGGTGACTCCCGGATCAATATACGTGGATTCTCACAGGAAAACCTTGCACTCCTGTTCAATGGACAGCCGGTGAACGGAATGGAAGATGGAAAGGTATACTGGTCAAACTGGCAGGGACTCGCAGAAATCGCTACCGCAGTTCAAATCCAGCGAGGACTCGGCTCATCAAAGCTCGCCATCTCCTCTGTGGGCGCCACGATCAACGTGATCACCAAAGCTACCGATATGATCGAAGGAGGTCGTGTCAGCGCCCTGGTTGGAAACGACGGGTACATGAAATATGTGGCCAGCTACTCCACCGGACTCAGCGAAAATGGATGGGGTGCCAGCGTCCTCCTCTCTCACTGGCAGGGAAATGGATACAATGACGGTACCCAGGGACAGGGTCAGACCTATTTTATTTCTGTTGGTTACAAACCTTCTGACAAACACCAGTTCAACTTTTCCATGACCGGTGCTCCGCAAAACCATTACCAGAACTACACGAAATCCATTGACACCTATGACAGGAACGGTGATGGTGAGATCACAAATGAAGAGCAACGTTACAACAATAACTGGGGATATTATAATGGTGAAGTCTACTCCCTGAGGGAGAATTTCTACCACAAACCTGTGGCTAACCTGAACTGGGACTGGAACATGGGGGCAAAGTCATCCCTCTCTACCGTGCTTTATGCATCTATCGGACAGGGTGGTGGTACCGGTGGTTACGGAACCGGTTATTACCTTTACGATGCCGATGGTCAGCTCGACTTTGACCAGATCGAAGCCAATAATCAGGCCATCGTGAATGATGGTACAGAACAGTGGCACATCCCGGGCCGGACGATTGGTTCATATGGTGACGGAGCAGGCATCCGTCGTGCCTCCATGAACATGCACAGGTGGCTTGGTGCTGTGACCAACTTCAACCATGACATCAGTGAATCGCTATCTTTCAACATTGGTGCAGATTTCCGCACCTATTACGGCGAGCACTTCAGATTGGTGGACAACCTCTGGGGACTTGATGGATACTGGGATGACAACTACAATGGTGCCGGATTCCAGGATCTCTTTCCTGGCGGACAGGTCTATACACAGGAGCACAAGGCTTCACCTTACCTGTTCTGGACAGAAAGAAACGGTATGATTGATGACAAGCTCGACTATTACAACAACGAACGGATCTCATACGCAGGTGTATTCGGACAGCTTGAATACAAAACTGCAGATTTCTCTGGTTATATGCAGGGAGCCTTATCAACACAGTCATTCCAGCGCTTCGACTATCATTCCTATGCCTTCACGGCCGACCAGGTGTCTGAAAAACTCAAGCACCCGGGCTACAACCTTAAAGCAGGCGGTAACTATAATATCAATGAAGCACACAATGTGTTCGTAAACGCTGGGTACTATTCACGTCAGCCCTTCTTTGACGATCTGTTCCTGAATTACCTGAACGATGTAAATGAAGACGTAGGAAATGAGAAGATTCTTGGATTTGAGGCAGGATACGGATTCCGAAGCCCCATGCTTGATGTGGACCTCAATGCATATTACACAAGCTGGACCGATCGCCAGATCCGTCAGAGCGGAGATTTCGACAACGATGGAGAATTTGATGATATTGCACTTTTCCAGAACGTTGCAGAAACTCATACAGGTGTTGAACTTGAGTTTGAATTCAAGCCCATGAGAACGCTGAGTATCGGAGGTTTTGCTTCTGTCGGCAACTGGACCTACGCAGGTAATGTCGAGGCCAACATATGGGACGAAAACCGCGTGCCCATTGGAGCAGCAAGCAGCATGCTGTATCTTGATGATGTTAAGGTAGGTGATGCAGCACAAACAAGTTTTGGATTGCTGGCTGAGTACAAAATCATCAAAGGTCTGTCTGTTGATGCAGATTTCAGGTACTATGACAAATTATATGCTGCGATCGATCCGGAAAGCTTCGACGCTGAGGACCACATGGGATCACTCGAGCTTCCCTCTTTCAGCCTGCTGGATGCAGGTGTTACTTACAATATCTACCTCGCGAACCGCAATTCAATCATGTTGCGTGGTAATGTAAACAATATCCTGAACAAGCAGTATATCAGTCAGTCTGACACTAATATACACCCCGGAACCGATCCGACGTGGAACGGTGTGGATATGAACAACAGGGTCTATTTCGGAAACGGAAGAACCTGGAACTTTACCGTAGCGTATAAGTTTTAGATTGCATACTGAATAAAGGCACAATCTCCGCAACAAAGAATTTGTGCCAGGTGATGATCACAAAGAGCCCCGGTTCCCCGGGGCTCTTTTTTTGGTATAATACCGGAAAATCAGGCACGAAATGCTCAAAGATCAACAGCGAGATAGTTCACCAGCCCTCTCTTCTCCAAAATCTCAAGCAGCTTACCAGGTAACGGTTGAAATGAAAAGGTCTGCTCACCCACTCTCACCTCACCTTTCTCCAGGTTAATCCCCACATGATCTCCAACTTCATATGCTTCAACTGCTTCCGGAAGCACGATCAGCGGCAATCCCTGGTTGATCGATGCGCGGAAGAAAATACGGTTCACCGATTTCACGATCACCGCCTTCACTCCCGCATGTGCCAGTCCGACTGCCGGGTGCTCCCTGGAGCTTCCGCAGCCGAAATTCTCCCCGCCCAAAATGACATCACCTGCCTCAAGCCGACCCGCAAAGGAGGGATCGAAATCGGCAAACAGGTGCTCCCTTATCCCTTCCGGATCAGAGCTGAGTATCTTGTATGTCAGGTGACCAGCAAACATCTGGTCGGTATTCAGGTGATCTGCATCGGAATAATCCCAAACTATCCCATGCCGACGTGAGCTCGCATCCTCCGGAATAGAGATCGTACCGGAAACTTCCCTTTTAAATGGAAAACTTTCGGCCCCACCGGCAGTCCTCGAATCTGTGATCTTGCCCTGAAGGGCCGAATAAGCAACCACTGCCGGAGATCCCAGGTAGATCTCAGCCTCCTTGTTTCCCATACGCCCGGGAAAATTCCGGTTGGCGGTTGAAATAACCCTCGAACCATCAGCCGGTATCCCCTGCCCTGTCCCCAGGCAGGGACCACATGAAGAGCTCAGCACATTGGCACCTGCCTCCAGGAAGGTGGTGATCAACCCCTCTTCGATCGCCTGTAGGTAAATGGCTTTTGATGCAGGGATCACCAGCAACTGAAACCCCTTTTCGACTTTCTTTCCCTTCAGAATTGCCGCAGCCTCGCGCAGATCCTCGATCCTGCCATTGGTACAGGTACCGATCACTCCCTGGTCCACAGGCTCACCGGCAACTTCGGCCACCGCCATAATATTGTCTACCTGGTGCGGAGCTGCAACAAGCGGATATACTTCTCCCAGGTCAACGGTGATCTCCCGTGCATATGCAGCATCTTCATCTGCCCAAATCCCCTGCACCGACTCCCCCAGGTATTCCTCCAACACCTGATCTGCCGGAAATACCGCATTCTTGGCGCCCATCTCCGAGGCCAGGTTTGCAAGGGTCATTCGCTCAGATATTGCCAGGTGCCTGACACCGTCACCGTGAAACTCAATGGACATGTAATTAGCCCCGGCCGATCCCAGGATTCCGATGATCCACAACGAAAGATCTTTTCCATAAACCCCATCCCGCAATGCTCCCTGCAGATTGATCTTCAATGTCTCAGGGACCCGGAACCAGGTCTCCCCCTTCATCCAGAGCCCGGCAGCTTCGGTCCGGTCAATCCCGGCTGCAAGCGCATTGAAAGCACCTGCCGTGCAGGTGTGACTGTCACTGCCCACGATTAGCATTCCGGGTCGGGCATGATGGGACATCAGCTGGTGACAGATCCCCTCCCCGGCATCATAAAACTTACGTACCCCCTGTCTGTCCACGAAATCCCGGATGGCGGCATAATTGGTGGCAACAGAGGAGGTGGTAGGGGGAGCATTGTGGTCCAGGACCACCATCAGCTGGTCAGGGTCAGCAACATGTGTACCTCCCATCCGCTGAAAGGTTTTTTCAATACTCGCCGTGTTGTCGTGGGTAAGTACCAGGTCTGGCTGCCGGAACACGATGGTACCCGCAGGAGCTCCAAATATTTTTTCAGCAAATGTAGGCATCGATTGGTCTTTGAATATTCAGCAATCAGTCGGAAAATCCGCGGGCCATCACATGAGCCGGATCCCGCATTTGCGACAATGGTCCACCATCTCTCCCGGCCAGATGGCAGACTGTATCTCCCCGATATGTGCTTTTTGCAGGTAAACCATCGCTGTGCGGGATTGCCCGATCCCTCCGCCAATGGCAGGTGGAAGCTCACCATCCATCAGTCGCCTGTGGAACAACAGGTCAAGCCGGTCTGTATCACCCGTCAGTTTAAGCTGCCTCTCCAGCTCCTCTCCATCGACACGTATCCCCATGGAGGATAATTCGCAAGCGATCTTCAGCACCGGGTTCCAGACGATAATATCTCCGTTGAGCCCCCTGTACCCGTCCGTCGTTTCCGTGGTCCAGTCATCATAATCCGGCGCCCGCCTGTCATGCGGCTTGCCATCGGGCAGTTCTGACCCGATCCCGATGATGAACACCGCCCCGTATTTTTCGGAGATTTTGTCTTCACGTTCTTTGGGAGTCAGATCGGGAAACATCTCATACAGTTCCTCCGCATGTATGAATGTAATCTCCTCCGGCAACTGCGGACGAAGTTGCGGATAAAGGCTGAACAGGTAGAACTCGGTACGCCTGATGGTTGCATAGATCTGCCGCACCATTCGTTTCAGGTAATCCAGGTTCTTATCCGATTTGCTGATCACCCGCTCCCAGTCCCACTGGTCGACATACACACTGTGTAAATTGTCCAGCTCTTCATCGGGTCGCAGGGCATTCATGTCAGTATAGATCCCGTTCCCCAACTCAATATCATAATCACGGAGCATCATCCGCTTCCATTTTGCAAGTGACTGCACCACCTCCGCATCCTGGTTACGCATGTCCTTGATCTTGAATTCAACAGGCTCCTCAACGCCACGCAGATTATCGTTCAAACCGGTAGAGCTGAGAACAAAGAGTGGCGCTGTGACCCTCCTGAGGCGGAGCTCGGACGAGAGCCCGATCTCAAAGTGTTCTTTCATAAGCTTTATCGCAGTCTCTGTCTGCTTCAGGCCCAACAGGGGCTGATAATTATCAGGAATGATCAATCTCATGGTTCAAGTGTTTAAAAGATTCCGTTGTTCTTAAAAATATCCATTTGCACATCCGGGAAGGGTTCGGCTTGCAACGTTTTTTGTTGTTCATGCAGGTATATCGTTCCCTCACTGCAATTCACCGTCACAAGGTCCCCCGTTCGAATGGCCCCGTCGGTAAATCCCTTCCCTGACAGGATCGGGAAAGCAGAGTTTATCGCATTTCTTTCATAGATGGCACCAAATGATTCGGCAACGATGGCACCCGTTCCAAGCGCTTTGAAACAATCAACGGCCTGCTGCCTGGAGCTCCCCGCACCAAAATTCCTGCCCGCAAAAATCACATCCCCTTCCCGCGCCTTCTCAGCAAATTCTTCATATCCTTCCAGGTTGCCGAATGCGAAGGCTCCCATTTCATCGATATTGGTGATCGCAAGGTGTCGGTTATGAAAGATCATATCGGTATCGATATCATCCTCCGGGATTACCCATGCCCTGCCGGTCACCTCCTCGGCCCGGACCTCTGTCCCAGTTTTTTCAGTGCTCCTCCCTGTTTCTCTATTTTTATGCTGAACTGGACGTGCAGGGGCCTCTTCCGGCACCTGGTCTGGTCCCGTAATATACCCTGCAATGGCTGAAGCAGCAACCACATCCGGGGATGCCAGGTAGACTTCACCGAGTCCCTGTTTTCCCGGGAAATTCCTGTTCCCGGTACTGATGGTCACTTCGCCGGGTCCGTTCTGTCCCACCTGTCCGGCTGCACACCCCGCACATCCTGCGTTGGAGATCAGCGCCCCGGCTGTTTTCAGATCGTCAATATACCCCTCTTCCAGCGCCTGCTCCCACACCCTGTCTGTTGCCGGCACCACTTTGAGGACAACGCCCGGTGCTACCTTGCGGCCCTTCAGGATACAGGCTGCGATCTCAATATCCCTGAATCGTCCGTTTGTGCAACTGCCAATAAATGCAGAATCAATCCAGGTACGCTCCGTTGGAATTGGGGTGGTGTCATGGGGCTTCCCGGGCCGGGATATAAGCTTTATAAATTCCGAAAGATCAATTTCCTCCTCCCTCAGGTATTGAGCATCCTGGTCGGCTGGCACCGGCACGATCTTTCTCATTGCCCTGGACTCACAATACCGGACCACCTCATTATTCGGCGGAAACAAGATAATGATCGCCCCAAGCTCGGTTGCCATGGAAGCGATGGTGATCCGTTCGTCAAGTTTCATCTCCTCAATTGCCGGTCCGTAGAGTTCAATCGCACACCCAAGTAATTCATTTGCACCGAACCGGTGCAGCAGGTTCAGGACAACGTCCTTTGCAGTTATGTCGGCAGGTCGCGTACCATTCAGCAATAATTTTACAGTTGGTGGAACTTTAAACCAGGTCTTCCCGTGGCTCCATACTGCTGCAATGTCACGGTCTCCCATGCCCTGACCGAAGGCTCCTACGGCACCCAGGATATTGGCATGACTATCGGTCGATACAGCAGTTGCTCCCGGGTATGCAAGCCCTTTTTCAATCAGCACATGCGTTCCGATCCCCTCGTTGATATCAAAAACCTTCATTTCATGCTCCCTGGCAAAAATCCTGCACCTGTGCTGGTTGGCAGCATATTTTTGATCAGATCCCGTCGGATTGCAGTCAAAGGTAAAAAAGGTCTTACCCGGGTCGTCCAGCGTGAGCCCGAATGTCTCGATATTGTTCACCACATTCGCTCCCCCGAAATCGCGTGCCACCCTGGCATCAATTTCAACATCAATGATCTCTCCCGGCCTGACAATCGTCCTTCCGGAATGTGATGCAAGTATTTTTTCGATGATCGTGGCGCCCATGAAAACGATTGTTTAATGCGTAAAGATACAACCTGAGAACTCATATAAAATGTATTTTACAACAGGATTATCTCTATATTTGCCGCCATGTCTGCTCATCCCAATATACCCAGACTATACATCATCAAGGTCGCCAAATGGTTCATGCTGTACATGCCCATCGTGGTGCCTTTCTATAAAAGTAATGGTCTGGAAATGGCCGACATCATGATCCTCCAGGCAATCTACTCCATTGTCATTGTGATCCTGGAGATCCCCTCCGGATACCTGGCAGATGTTTGGGGAAGAAAACGGACCATGGTTCTTGGTGCGCTGATGGGCGTTACAGGTTTCAGTATTTATGGAGTAAGCTATGGATTTACCGGTTTCCTGATCGCTCAAATTGTTCTTGGAATCGGACAGAGCTGTGTTTCCGGTGCAGATTCAGCCATGTTGTATGATTCCCTGCTGGAAATCAGGCGATCCAGGCAATATAGCAAGTTCGAAGGAAGGATCACCTCCCTGGGAAATCTTGCAGAAGCTGCGGCTTCGTTACTGAGCATAGGTTTGATCACTTTCTCCCTGAGGACCCCCTATTATGGACAGATCATCGTGGCAGCCATCGCCGTCCCAGCTGCGCTCACGCTTCGCGAACCATCAAGGCACAAAATGCTGGTTAACACGAGTTTTAAAGAAATTCTGCAGGTGTCAAAATTTGCGTTATTTGACAATCAATTGCTGAGAAGAAACATTCTCTTTTCTGCCTTCACAGGATGTGCCACCCTCACCATGGCCTGGTTCGCACAAAGCTTCTTTGAATACCATGAGATCGATATTATATGGTTTCCTATCCTGTGGGCAGCATTAAACCTCACTGTTGCGATTGCCTCCTTTACTGCTTACCGCGTGGAAGCACTTCTGAAACCTTCTGGAACCATCATCCTTATCAGCCTGGTCATTCCCCTGGGGTACATTGCACTATCATTTTCCGGACTGGTCATTGGATTTGCCATTCTCTTCATCTTTTACCTTGTCAGGGGATATGCCACGCCAGTGCTCAAAGACTACATTAATCGGGTCACAGGATCTGATGTCCGTGCAACAGTGCTATCTGTCAGGAATTTTATCATCCGGATCAATTTTTCAATTGCAGGTCCGTTCCTTGGTTGGGTCAACGACCTGTATGATCTCCCTACAGCACTCAAGCTGGGAGGCACTATCTTTCTTGTGCTGAATATTTTCGCCGGGATCCTCTTCCTGGCTTCAAGGAAAGTGATGAATGAACCGGTTGTTTATAAATCAAGGACCAAACCGTCATAAGCCGCTTTCATTCCTGTGGGCAGCAATGCTGAGAAAGCTGAAACGGGTCCCATCTGGTGAGAAATATGTGTAATAAATCCTCGCCCGGCCCCCAGCTCACGGAACAGGTCCGCCGCTTCATTGAGTGTGAAATGTGAATGATGTTTTTCTTTCCGCAGGGCGCCGATCACCACATCCGTTACACCTTCCAGCTTCTTCATCTCTTCGGCAGAGATGAAATTTGCATCTACCAGGTAGGCAAAATCATTGATCCTGAATCCGAATACCGGCATACTGGCATGCAGCATCCTGATGGGAATAAAACGAACCCCCCCGATCATAAATGGTTGCGCATCAATGGTATTCAGGACTACATTTGGAACTCCCGGATATTTATCTTCAGCAAAAATATATGGAAATGAAATGCGTATTGATTGCAAGACCCGCTTTTCGCCGTACAGATCCATGGAACGTTTCTGGAGGAAATTATACGACCTGATATCATCCAGTCCGGCAATGTGATCACGGTGTTCATGCGTATACACCACTGCATCGAGCCGGTCCACATCTGCACGCAGCATCTGCTGCCTGAAATCAGGCCCCGTATCGACCACGATGGTACTTCCTTCATTTTCAACGAGTATCGAAGAGCGCAGTCTTTTGTCTTCCGGATTGTCTGAACTGCAGGCTGCACATTTGCATCCAATAACCGGAACACCCTGCGAGGTTCCTGTACCGAGAAATGTGATCTTTAAATTGCCCATATTCGTTGTATCGAATGTAATCATTTTATCAGGAAGGTGCATGCATTCTCTCAAATCTGTCGTATTTTTAAGAAAAAATTATGCCCGGGAAGATCTACCTCATTCCAAATTCACTCGGAAACAGTGATCCTGACACCTACCTGCCTGCCGGACTCAAGCGGTGCATCACAGGTCTCAGTTTCCTGGTGGTTGAAAACGTCAGAAATGCACGACGCTTCCTGAAATCGGTCGATCACGACGTGGTCATTGATGATATCCGTTTTTTTGAGCTGAACAAGCATACCGATCCTTCGGTCGTAACTTCTTTCCTGGAACCGGTAATCAGGGGAGAGGATTTGGGAATCATCTCAGAAGCCGGGATGCCAGGCATTGCAGACCCCGGAGCGACACTGGTCCGACTGGCCCACGAAAAAGGGTTGAAGGTTGTGCCTTTAACCGGACCTTCCTCGATATTCCTTGCACTTTCAGCTTCCGGTTTGAACGGACAGTCATTCAGGTTCAACGGTTACCTCCCGATCCAGACCGGCGAAAAGACACAGGCAATCCGGACCCTTGAAAAAAAGGCGCTTGAGCAAGATGAAACCCAGATCTTCATCGAGACGCCATACAGGAACAATTCCATGATGGAGGAAGTGTGTAAAACCTGCATGCCAGGGACATTGCTTACCGTGGCGGCAGACCTGACAACACCTGATGAAATGGTCAGGACCCTGCCGGTTAGTGAATGGAAAAAGAAAAAGCCGAACCTGCATAAGCGTCCGGCTGTATTCCTGATTGGAAAAAGAGGTTGATCAATCCTCTTTAATATCGTAAACCGTTTTCGTCACTTCAATATCAAACAGAAGCGCCTCAAAGGGAGGGATGGAGGTTTTATTCGTGCCGGAAGCTTTGCTGCCGTCCTCGCCGTATGCAAGCTCATGGGGAATCAATAGTTTACCCTTACCCCCATATCGGAAATAGGTAAGTCCAAGGTCCCAGCCTTCGATCACATCACCTTCACCAACAGTTACTTTCAGACCGGCTGAAGATCCTTCATTGCTGTCAAAGACCCTGCCGTCGAGCAGCATTCCGGTATAGAAAACTTCAATGGTATTGCCCGCCTTAACGAACACACTGTCCCCTGCTTCTTCTGGTATATGGTAGACTTTTAGCCCATCCTCATTCTTTATCGGGTATGCACTGGGGTGCTCTGCAAGGTAGGCATCGATCATCTCCTGCTCCCTTGCTGCCGGACTATCTATGACCTCGAGCAGCTGGACATCGTACATCAGGGACTCGAACTTTCCTATCTTGCCTACTCCCTCTGCTCCAAATCCGAGATCACTTTTGAATATCAGGCGTGCAACACCTCCCTCTTTCATCATGGAGAGCCCCTCTTTCAATCCCATCATTTCGCTTCCATGCTTGTACTTATAGGGGCCATACAGCACTTCGCTGTTGTAGATATTATAATCCCTGGCCCACTCCTCATCATATGTATCAACCACTTGTTCATCCGGTATGGTATAAGCCAGGTAATTGATAAGGACATAGTCACTGTCATTGGGAGAGGCACCCTCTCCTTCCACATAGCTTATATAGTACAAACCGCTTTCAGTAGAATCAACGTCCGGGTAATTGGCATCCATATAGAGTTGGAAATACCTCTCCTCTTCAGCCATCAGCTCATCGTAATTATTCTCTTCCTCGCATCCGGTTATAAAAAACAAGCCGGCCAGGGCAATTATTGACAATAGGTTCCTGTTCATGTTATATTTTATCCTGTTCATAATCCAATGCAAAACTACTAACTTATTTCAAGATGCTCCAAATACTTATCAAGTTGCGTTCAGTATTATCTTTTTACTTCGATAATTTCAATATCAATCAGTAATACTGATGATCCCGGGATGCAATCTCCGTCACCAAAGTTACCATGTGCCAGGTATGGCGGAATCATAAACCGGGCCCTTCCACCTTCACGCATCAGTAACAATCCCTCCTCTAGTCCTGCTTCGATGTTCCCCTTTCCTACAACGATTTTTTTGGGTGCAGTGGTATCTGCACGATAACAAATCTTTCCTGTGATCAATCGGGTTGTATATATATATCTTACGAATTTCTCTTTCTCCACCCGTGGGCCTTCACCTTTTTCCATGATCTCGTACCAGAGTCCGGTGGGCGTTTCATTCATGTTCCAGCCGGCACGATTGACAAATGCCATGATGTGATCCCGGTTACGCTCGCGCATATACCTGTTCGTCTCAATAAAAGATTCGTGCAAATGGTCAGCCTCATCTGCTTTCTGCTCCTGCACGGGGGTCTTGCATGAAACAACCAGCATGATCGTGCATACAGGAAACAGCACATTAGGAAATTTCATGACGAGAATCTGTAATGATCGTTTCAAATTTATTGATCGTTTCATCGAGGTTTAGTTCTGATTCACCTCCAGCTGCATTGATGTGACCGCCACCGCTGAAATATTCCGAAGCCAGCCGGTCAACTGAAAAAGATCCCTTGGACCGCAGGGAGATCTTTACATGATTCTTTTTTTCTATAAAGAGAGCCGTGACCTTGATTCCCTTAATGGAAAACGGAATGTTGACAAAACCTTCAGTATCGCCTACCTTGTGGTTGAATCGATCCAGTTCTTCCTGCGTGATGCTGATGTATGCTGTTGACAGTCCATTCATGACCACCATTTTCTCAGACATGCAGTAACCCAGCAATTTCATTCTGTCTTCGGAGTAACTATCGTATACATTTGAGTAGATCTGATCTTTATCAATCCCCTTGTTAACAAGGTTGCCCACAATATTGAAGATCTCTTCATAGGAGGATCCATACCTGAAATTTCCGGTATCAGTCATGATTGCAACATACAAACAGGTTGCAATGTCACTGTCCATCAGATCCAGATGGTCCAGATCTTTCATCAGGAGGTAGATCATCTCCCCTGCTGATCCTCTCCATGGCTCAGACACAAGGATATCGGCCTCAAATTCAGGTCGCTCATGATGGTCGATCAGTATTCGGAAAGCGTCTGATTTCTGTATTTCATTGATTACGTCACCAACCCGGTCTTTGTCGTTAAAATCAAGCATGAATAGTGCGCCTGCCCCGGCGATTTTTTTCCTGCAATCAGATTTCCGGGACCTGTATGTTAAAACCATATCATATCCCGGCAACCACTTCAGGAAATCAGGCACCTCGTTGGGAATGATCACCGTCACAGGCACATTGAGTTTCTGAAGAAAGATGGCCAGCGCTGCACTGGACCCGATCGCATCCCCATCGGGGTTGATATGCGAGATTACCACCACCGGTTCTTTCGTATCAATGATCTTTCTGATCGCCTCCTTCGCCTCACTCGTTAGCATTACCTGTTAATTATTAGTACGTTAGATTTAAACGGACATCAAAAGTAAAAAATTATATCAATTTCGCTTAACAATTTATCTCTATATTTGTCTGCATTCAATAAACAATAATACAGAGAAAATGACCGGAAACATTACATTCACTATGATCAAACCTGCAGCTGTGGCGGAGGGTCACCTGGGACCGATCATCAACATGATCAGCGAAAAGGGATTCAGGATCACCGCATTGAAGATGCTGCAACTTACCAGGAATGATGCAGAAAAATTTTACGAGATCCATAAAGAGCGTCCATTCTATCACGACCTGGTGGATTTTATGAGTTCAGGACCTATTGTCGCTGCTGTCCTGGAAAAGGAAAATGCGGTTGAGGACTACCGGAAGCTGATTGGAGCTACCGATCCTTCCAAAGCTGAAGATGGAACCATTCGCAAACTCTTTGCCAACTCTGTTCAGAAAAATGCCGTTCATGGATCTGATTCTGATGAGAATGCAAACATAGAGGCCGATTTCTTCTTTTCGAGGAGGGAAAGATTCTAAGTTTAGTTAAGAGTTAAGAGTTAAGAGTTAAGAGTCGAGAGTTAAGGGGGGCGGATTTTATTCCGCCCCAAATAATTTTAAATGTTTATCTGAATCGAAAGAGGTGATTTAGCGGAAGATCACATCGTCGAGGATATCGGCTCCAGCATATTCATTCAGCCTCTTGGTAAGATCGGACCTGATCATGGATAGTTCGTTGCGCATTACTGAAGAGTGGAGCTTTACAATGAGTTTCCGGTCTTTGATGAACATTGATTTTGTGGCCATGGAGACACTTCTACCCAGCAATTCGCTCCATCCCTTGGATATCCTGTATTCTGCCAGTCCTTTTTGCAGGTTGTTGGCCCTGACAAATTCATCGAGTATGGATCCGATCTTCTTTTCCTTTTTCCGCTCCATGATCACTCCTGTTGTGTAATGCCAGATTTACCGATCCGGAACACCCGGTTATCAGCCGGAATCTCCTCCAGTATCTCGCTCATGCGTTTCTCATTTGTATCTGTAATAAAGATCTGACCGAAATGGTTGTCCGCCACCAGCTTGATGATCTGACGCACCCTGAAGCTGTCGAGTTTATCAAACACATCGTCCAGCAGAAGGATCGGGGTGTTCTTCATGGTTTCCTGCATGAATTCAAACTCTGCAAGCTTCAATGCAACAAGGTAGGTTTTCTGTTGTCCCTGGCTGCCGGTCTTCTTCAGGGAATGTTCACCCAGTTCCATGCTGATATCATCCTTATGTATGCCGACGGTTGTGAACTGGACAATCCTGTCTTTCTCCCCGGCATCGTTCAGTGCTGAAGCAAAATCCTGATCCATCAACTGAGAGGAGTAGTCGAGCTTCACCTGCTCCTTGTCACCGGATACATGCTGATAGTATTTCTGAAAGACTGGCGTCAGCCGTTCCACAAATTCACTCCTGGCATTAAAAACAGGTTGGCCGTGCTTTACCAGCTGATCATTTAGTACTTCGAGGACATCATTGGTGCCAACCTTCATCTGGCTCTCCTTCAGCAGTTTATTTCGCTGGGTCAATACGCGATTGTAGGAAATCACATTTTCAAGGTAGGTCCTGTCATACTGACCGATCACGCCATTCATCCACCTTCTGCGCTCCTCACTCCCCCCCTGGATTAGTGAATAATCAGCAGGTGAGATCATTACAAGGGGAATGAGCCCGATGTGTTCTGCAAGTCGCCTGTAGTCTTTCTGGTTTCGTTTGAATTGCTTCTTCTTATTTCTCCTGATGCTGCAATAGATCTTCTCCTCCTTGCCCTTTCGTTCGAACAAGCCCTGGATCACCGCAAAATCCGTATCATAGCGGATATTCTGGGAATCAACAGGATTAAGATTGCTTTTGCAGAGGGCCAGGTAATGGATAGCATCCAGCAGGTTGGTCTTCCCCACACCGTTTTCACCAACGAAACAGTTGATCCTCGGACTCAGCTCAAGGTCCGCCTGATCGTAATTCTTGAAATTTATCAGTGATAATGATGTTAAATTCATACGGTTCGATGTCTCTTCAGCAAATGTACGGCTAATTGAATAAAAAAACACAAACACGTCTGATTAACCCACAACTTTTTATAAAGTATGTGAGCTATCTTAGGAAAAACCATTACATTTGCGGTGGTTTAAAAAAACGTAAAAATCTTAACTAGAAATGGCCAAGAAACAAAAAGAGGTTCAAGGAGATAAGAATCTTGGTAATATTGAATCCGCACTGTCGCGCACTGAAATGTTCATCGAAGACAACCAGAAGATGCTCACCAATCTGCTGCTGGTCGTTCTTGCGATCGCTTTACTGGTGATTGCCGGAAATCGTTATATCCTGAAACCGAAAAATGCAGAAGCTGCCTCAAGTATGTTTATGGCTGAGCGTTATTTTGAAAGGGACTCCTTCAATCTTGCACTGAACGGTTACGGCACTTTCCCGGGATTCCTTGATGTCATCGATGAATATTCGATCACGAAATCAGCAAAGCTGGCCAAATACTATGCCGGCATCTGCTACAAGGAACTGGGTGATTATCAATCTGCCGTTGATTACCTCTCCGGTTTCAGAACACGTGACATGATGGTTGGTGCAGCAGCACAGAGCTCCCTCGGTGATGCATACAGCGAACTTGGAGAATACAATAAAGCGGTCAAGGCATACTTTGACGCGGCTGACGGCTATCAAAACGAATTCACCACTCCCCTGATCCTGAAAAAAGCCGGTATCGTCTACGAGGAGATGGGAGAGCTGGAGAAAGCACTGGAGGTTTACAAGCGCATCAGCCTGGAGTATCCCGCATCCCAGGAAGGACGTGAAATGGAAAAATACATTGGAAGAGTTGAAGCCCAGATGGCCTCGCTCTGATTTTTAAATAATTTACCGACAATAAGTATCAGCAGTCTTTGCTGATACTTTTTTTTTCAATATTCAACACAAAGTAAAAATCATGGCAAGCAGTCTTAAAAACCTTTCAAAATATGATCCTGAAACTGTTCCGGATGCATCCGGAATGAAGATCGGGATTGTGGTTTCAGAATGGAACGAAGAGGTAACTGCTGCACTTGCAGAAGGTGCAGTCAACTCACTGAAAAAGCACGGTTGCAATGATGAGAACATAATCGTCATGCCTGTTCCCGGAAGTTTTGAGCTTACTTTTGGCTCCCGGTTGATTGCGGAGAAGCATGCACTGGATGCAGTGATCGCAATTGGCTGCGTGATACAAGGTGAAACCAGGCACTTTGAATTCATCTGCCAGGCGGTGGCACATGGCATCACCGAACTCAACATGGAATATGATATTCCCTTTATCTTCGGGGTTCTGACCACCGAAAATCAGCAACAGGCACTTGATCGTGCTGGCGGTAAACATGGAAACAAAGGCGATGAAGCTGCCATTACCGCGATCAAAATGGTGGGGTTGAAGAGATAACTTCCCGTTTTCGTTTGAACCAATTCTTTATGTGGTCCTTGATGTGATCCCGCCGGGATCAGGGGATACTGATCGTGCTGATCATACCCGGCATTTGCGATACGGGGATACGTGATGTGGTCCCGCCGGGATCAGGGGGTACTGATCGTGCTGATCATATCCGGCATTTGCGATGCAGGGCTACGCGATGTGGTCCCGCGGGGATCAGGGGTTCCTGAAATGTATGCTTCAGGCAATTGGCAATGAATGATCTCACCCTGGAAGGTTCAATTCACGTAGCCCCGGGTGAACGCAGGAAAACCAGGCATATGCAATACCCTATTAATCATTTCCTGCCCCGCGCCGTTCGGCGCATCAGGGGACCATTTAAAGATGTAGAAGTGTAAACTGCCCTTCGACAAGCTCAGGGCTCTACTGACTGAGGAAAGACATTCGACTGAAGGCTGCCGATGGCCAACTGCCGACTGGAGACTGCTGACTGCCGACTGCCAACTGGAGACTGCCGACTGCCGACTGCCGACTGGAGACTGGAGACTGGAGACTGGAGACTGACCTACCTCTTCTTTCCCTTCTGCATCTGTTGCTGCTGCTTGGTCATCTCTTCCAGCCTGGCCTGCCATTTTGATTTTTTCTTGGGCTTGGCCTTCTTGGCGTTGATCTTTTTCAGGATCTTCTCCTCATCTGTAAACTGCCTGAAAAGAAGATTCTGAGCGAGCGTGATCACGTTGGCAAGGAAGTAATAATAGGTCAGTGCAGCTGAGAAATTGTTCAGGATAAACATGAACATGACCGGCATGATATACATCATCGTCTTCATACCCGGCATTGCACTGGTTGATTGCGTCTGATTATTGATCCGCATGCTCAGTACCGTTGTCACGGTCATGAGGAGTGTAAAGAGACTGACATGATCACCGTACATCGGGATATTGAAAGGCAGATCCAGTATACTGTCATAGGTAGACAGGTCATTTGCCCAGAGGAAACTCTCTCCCCGTAATTCAATGGAGGTCGGAAAGAACCTGAACATGGCATACAGGATCGGCATTTGCAACAGCATTGGCAGACATCCGCCAAGGGGATTCGCCCCTGCACGTTTGTATAGATCCATGGTTGCCTGCTGCTTCTTCATGGCATCCTCTTTCTTGGGGAACTTCTCACTGATCTCATCCACCTGGGGTTTCAGCACACGCATGACCGCCTGTGATTTGTAAGATCTGTATGTCAGCGGAAACAAGGCTGTTTTCAGGATCAAAGTCAGCAAAAGGATAATGATACCATAATTTGCGATAGACCTGCTTAGCCAGTTGAAAATCGGGATAATCACGAATTCATTCAGCCACCGAATGACAGAGCCACCTACGGTTACAAGATTTTCAAGCTTCCAATCTTCGTATTTTTTCAGGGTATTGTGATGGTTCGGACCAAAATAGAAGGCAAATGACATGGTCTGATCACCCGTCCTGTCGTATGGAAGATCGATTTCGCTGGAAAAATG
>CAKZNC010000064.1 GCA_937129385.1 uncultured Bacteroidota bacterium | reverse complement strand
TCGATGTATATCTGCGGGAAGGTATCGACAACTGCAATGGCCTGGTATGAACCATCCCCGTTATCTGAACGCTCAATACGGTATCCGGCGAGGTCTGTCTCCAGGTTGGGATCCCACTTCACCTCAATGTGGTTTTCATACCCTTTTGCCTGGACGCCGGTTGGTGGAGTTGCTTCAGGTGCTGTAGTACTACCCGTTACTACACGCATATCATCGATGTAGATTGTATGTTCTGTTTCGTCGGCTGTGTTCTGGGCAAAACCTATTGTTTTCACCTCGGTCCAGTCTACGCCGTCCGCGGCATCGAAGAGTTGCTGCATAGGAACCTTAACTGCGGTCCATTCTCCTGGCTGCAGATCGGGGGCCCATTGTGCGAGGCTGTGGAAGGTGGATTTCAGGTTGCTTACATCTTCCATGAAGAGGTAGGGGAGGTTTTCTTTGTTCAGGAGCACCTCACTCCTGAGGAAGAAGATCAATGTGTCGGCGTTGCTGATATCCTTTGCTGTCCAGTTATCTCCTGCTGCGATCGCCAGCCAGTTCCCCCCGGGGTAAGAGGTCCAGTTCAGCCTGAGGCAATTCAGTCCCTGGCGGGGGATGATGGTGGTTTCAACCGGAAAATTCCTGTTGTCGGTTCCGGCACGTTCCATCTCGCTGGGAGCGGTAAGTTCCATCCAGCTATAAGGATAGGCATTGTCATCCGGAGAATCCTGGAAATAGTACCAGGTCTGTGCTCCGGCAGGTGCCAGCAACAGCATCATCATCAGTAACGGGATCGTGATATATGTTATTCGGGGATAATTTCTCATGTTCCTTGTATCAATTTAAATTCACTTTCCCTGGTTTTTTCCGAGCTTGTTCCCACAAATATTTTAAAGGCGCCCGGTTCCGCAATGTATTCCAGTTCCTGGTTGTAGAATTTAAGATCTTCGACTGTCAGCATAAATTCCACCTTAACCGTTTTACCTGCGGGTATGAAAACGTGCCTGAATCCTTTCAGTTCCTTCACCGGCCTTGTTACACTTGCAGTCAGGTCACGGATATAAAGCTGCACGATCTCATGACCGTCTGCAGGTCCTTCATTTGTTACCCTGGTGTTTACCCTGAGTGTATCCTTCATGGAGATGGATGTATCGCTGAGGGTGGGGTTGCTGTATTCGAAGGCTGAATATCCGATGCCGTGACCAAAGGGATACAGCGGTGCGTTTTCGACATCCAGGTATTTAGTGGTATACATGTTCTGCGGATCCAGCGGTCTGCCCGTATTCTTATAATTATAGAAGATTGGTACCTGGCCAACATTTCGCGGGATGGTCATAGCGAGCTTCCCGGAGGGGTTATAGTCGCCTGCAAGCACCTGTGCGATGGCATCACCTGCCCGTGTTCCGAGGTGCCATGCATTCAGCACTGCCTGTGCATTGTTATCAAGCTTTTCAAAAGTGAGCATGCGTTCAGCCATCAGGAGGATCACCACCGGTTTCCCTGTGCTGATGAGGAGCTGTGCAAGTTCCTCCTGTACCCCAGTAAGACCCAGGTCAGACCTGCTGGCTGCTTCACCACTCTGGGCCTGGTTCTCACCGATTGCCAGGATGGCGACATCTGAGTTTTGGGTCAGCCTTACCGCCTCATCGAACCCGCTTCGGTCTGTTGAATAAAAATCGCACCCTTTTGCATAATTTATTTCGGAACCCGGAAAATGTGTTTTCATTCCCCGGAGCAGTGTGACCACCTTGTTGTGGTCACCGGCAGCGTGCCAGCTTCCAAGCAGATCAAGCTGGTTATCGGCAAGCGGTCCGATCACAGCGATCCTCCCCGGATTTTTTAGTGGCAGTATCTTCCTTCCCCTGAGGGGTTCATTTTTAAGCAAAACGATTGATTTCCGGGCAGATTCAAGGGCATGTTCCATGATCTCTGCTGAATAGATGATGCTATTTTCGCGGGTGGTGTCAAGGTACCTGTATGGATCATCAAAGAGCCCAAGTCGGAATTTCACCTGCAGGATCCGTCGTACCGCCTCGTCAATATCCTCCATTTTCACTGCACCCTCTTTCACAGCAGCTCCCAGCTGTTCCACGAAGATGCCTGATTGCATGTCCATGTCGAGTCCCGCGTTGAAGGTGATTTCAGCTGCACTTCTTCTGTTTTCAGCCACACCATGTGGAATGACCTGTTCTACACCGGAATAGTCGGCAACCACGAATCCCCCGAATCCCAGTTCTTCCTTAAGCAGATTGGTAAGCAGGAATTTATTGGCATGTGAGGGCACGCCGAAAATATCATTAAAGGCTGCCATAACGGTCACAGCCCCTGCATCAAGAGCGGCTTTATAGGGAGGGAGATAGACCTGCCGGAAGTGGAGCTCAGACATGTCCACCGTGTTGTAATCCCTTCCGGCCACCGGGGCGCCATAACCTGCGAAGTGTTTTACGCAGGCAGCCAGGGTGAGCGGATCTGCCAGGTCTTCTCCCTGGGTTCCCATGACCCGTGCTTCTGCGATCCGTGAAGCGAGGTACGGGTCTTCACCGTTTCCTTCCGTAATCCTTCCCCATCTTGGATCACGCGAGATGTCCACCATGGGTGCAAAAGTCCAGTTCAGTCCTGAGGCAGCAGCCTCCATGGCGCCGTACCTGGCCGATCTTTTTATCAGGGCGGTGTCCCACGAACAAGCCTCAGCAAGTGGCGTGGGGAAGATGGTCTTATGTCCGTGTATGACATCGTAACCGAACAGCAACGGGATCCCGAGCCTGGATTCCTCCACGGCGATCTCCTGGAGGCTCCTGTTATAGGTCACCGTATGCGCATTGAAGATATTGCCGCATCGACCTGCACGAATCTCCTCCACGTAATCGTCACGCATTACAGGTCCGGTTACATCCCAGTAGGAGGTATATAGTGTGAGCTGACCCAGTTTCTCTTCCAGTGTCATCAGTGCCAATACTGAATCTGTTTTCTCACGAAAAGAGTTCTCACCGCCGGATGAACGGCCGGATCCGCAACTACTCAGGGTTGCCATCATAAGAATTCCGGCAACGACAGGAGCAATGTGTTCTATTTGGTCTTTCAGTCTCACAGTTCTTCTTGCTTTGTGTATTCAAATCCCAGTTTATCCAGCGCGTTCTGTACTTCAGGGTTTTTCATAAAGAGATCCCACAGCAGTCCGGTCCTGTGATTTTCGATCATGACCACGATCGGACCCTGGTCGATTGCCAGGTAACGTTCAGTATACCAGTTGTTTTCTATGCTGAATGCATCGTAAGGTCCGTACATGCCCATCAGTTGATCGCCAATCTCTTCACAGAAGAATCGTGCTGCCCTCATGGATTGATCCGGGGTATAGGGGAAGGATGAGAGTGCTGCAGTGGGTGAGATCACGCCGACATCGTTTGCCGGACTATGGGCAGTGTAGCCGGGTAATAATGCATTGGCGAGGCTATCACGTATTTCACCTTCTGCCTGCAATGCAGCTCGGTTGATGGTGTAACTGGCGGTCAGCCCCCAGCATTTTTCGCCATATCCAGCATAGTTTTTCGGGTTTTCAACGCAATAGGTATAGTTGATCATCGAATGATTGACATTGTGGTTCCAGTAATGGCCATACCTGTCCTCAAGCCCCCTTGGATCGAGTCCGAGGAATGAATAGTGCGCCCAGAACAGCGGTCCGCCGAATTCCCTGCTGCCGTTGTGATCCATGTCAAGTGTGAATCCATATTTGGAATGTTCCCCACTTATATCTCCACCCCGTGCCCATCCCTGGTGGTAGGTTTCAGGTGCAATGGAATAGTTTTCAGAAGCAGCAGCGAGAATGTAGGTGATCAGGCATTCGTTGTATCCCCTGATGGCATGGTTCATTTCAAAATTGTATTCGGGTGACCAGTGCCAGATAAGCACATGGTCTTTTTCGTGCCAGTTCCACTCCACTTCGCTTATGAAATTGGTGATTCGTTTGCCCAATTGTTTTTCGCTGGTTGAGGCAGGGTCCAGGTACTGCTTCAGTGCAAGTAAAGCCTGGACCAGGTAGGCCGTTTCCACGAGGTCACCGCCATCGTCTTTTTTACTGAATGGCTTCACTTCTCCTGTTTCACCGTTCCACCAGTGCGGACATACACCATGGAACCTGTCGGCCCGTTCGAGGAAGTCCATGATCTTACGGAAGCGGTCCATTCCCGCTTCCCTGGAGATGAATTTTCTTTCGATCCCGACGATGATGGCCATGATTCCGAAACCCGATCCACCGGAGGTGACCACATGCATGTCGTCCTGGGGATAGACACCATTCACATGGTACCTTTCCCTTGCCATTCCAGAGTTGGGCTCAGCTCCCTCCCAGAAATAGCGGAAGGTGGATCGCTGCAAACTGTCGAGCACCTGCTCATCCGTCAGATGTAACGCAGGACTCCTATCAGCTTTGTTGTTCGTGCTGTTTTTGCAGCCTGTGAGGCATGCTGAAAAGGTCAATAGTACGATGATGTATGCAGTCTGTTTCAAGCCTGGTTGATTTTACTACCCGGAAAAGGGATTGGTCCCTTTTCCGGGTAGTGGTTTTTACCGGACTACCAGCCCGGATTTTGTTCCAATGATCCTCCGCTCAGGTCAATTTCTGCCTGGGGGATGGGGTAGAGTTCATGTTTTCCGGTCTGGAAACCATATCCTGAAAGTACAGTTGAGGCCTGGCCGGTACGGAGAAGATCCCAGTAGCGGTCCTGTTCACCTGCCAGTTCAAGTCTGCGTTCCTCCCAGATATCCTCCAGGGTAGGACTTCCGATGGGATCAAGATTGACACGTCCACGCACTGCGTTAAGTGGTGTAGCCACGTCACCTCCCTCATGGAAAGCCGCCTCTGCATTGATCAGCAGGATATCGGAATATCTCAGGATTCTTATGTTCTGATCACAACCATACGGTCCGGTTTCCCGGGGGATCCTGGAGGGGAAGTATGCTTTCCCGTTGTACCTGGGCACATCCACTCCCTCCATCAGTTCCACACCCAGAATGGTATCCCCATCAGGGGTGATGTCACCGTAATAGAGGATGGTTGCAGCTTTTCTTACCGAATCTTCTGCTGCATCAAAGGCATCTGCAAGTGCATTGGTGGGAACAAACCAGCCCCAGCCAAACTGACCCCTTACGGATTGAACTTCCGCATACTGGCTATTTGATACCCCACCTTCACCTGGCACCTGGGTTGCCAGGATTTCGAAGACAGACTCGGAACAGAATTCCTGTTCAGGCCTGAATATCTCGTAAAAATCGGGATAAAGTTCAAACGGACCGTTATTGATAATATCGTCCGACACCGATTTACATTCTGGCCAGTCCTCCCTGTACATCAGCACCTTCGCAAGGAGGCCTTTGGCAGCCCAGGAGGTTGCCCTGCCCAGTTCATTGGTGGGCACTGTTGTAGGAAGATCAGGAATGGCATCACGCAGATCTTTCTCGATCTGGTCCCAGGTTTCCTCAGCCGTAGTTCTGATCAGACCAGAAGACCCGGGGGGGATATCGGTAACCAGCGGCACTCCTCCAAATGCCCTTACCAGGTAGAAATAGTGGAAAGCACGTAAAAACCTGGCCTCTGCCAGCATACGCGTCTTTACCGATTCACTCATCTCGATGCCAGGAACATTTTCAAGCACCTGGTTGGAGAGGTTGACTCCCTCGTACCGGCTGGTCCAGAAACTGCGTATCTGCCCCTCGGTTTTCGTGAACTGAAAATTATCATAGGCACTGGCCCATGAACCGTCACCCGGACTGCTGCCCTTCTGGATTTCATCAGCAGGGATGGATCCGAGGATCAGGTAATTGAATGCAGAGATATTCCATGATCGCAGGTAGCCATACATGGCATTCACAGCCATCTGTGCATCTTCCTGGTTCTGGAAAAACTGGTCTGCCGGGACATCTCCCTCAGGTGGGAATTCAAGGTAATCCGTACAGGATACCATCAGTCCCAGTATGACAACTAGAATATATATACTGTATTTTTTCATGATGCTGAATTTTGTCAATGTCACAGGTTAAAATTTGATATTTGCGCCAAAAGAGATGATTCGTGAGAGCGGGTATACTCCATCGTCCATTCCTGCTGTAGTCGGACTACCACCCGGGATCTCCGGGGAGAAGCCGTTGTACTGAAACATCGTAAAGAGGTTTTGTGCGCTGGCATAGATCCTGATCCCATTGCTGTTGATGCGGCTAAGTATAGGTGCAGGCAGGTTATACCCAACCTGAAGATTTCTGATTCGGAAATAGGATCCGGATTCAACGAAGAAGGTATTGGGATATGCATTTTTACCTCCTGCTACATCTGCCGAGGGATAGGTATTGGAAGAGCCCGGTTCGTACCAGCGATTCCCGGCAAAATCTGCATCGTAATTTTCATTACCGAAGCGACCCACGCGTTTCAGGTTGTAGATCTTATTTCCAGCCACACCATGGAGGTCCACGGAGAAGTCGAACTGACCCAGTTCAAACCCCAGGTTCAAAGCGTATAATACTTTTGGTGTGTAACTTCCATATGGAATCCTGTCCAGGTCGTCGATCACACCATCATCATTCTGATCAACATACTTAAAATCTCCTGCGACGGCGTCCGGCATGATGACGTCCCCTTCGCTGCTTGTATAATTGTCCACCTCGGGTTGATCCTGGAATATTCCGTCAACCTCAAGGACATAGAACTCACCAATGGGGTGGTCAAGTTGCGTATAGGTAGCCAGTGCGCCGTTGTAGGCTCCACCGTCATAGAATGGAAGTGTTCCAGGCTCCAGTCTGTGTACTTCATTGTGGTTGTATGAAACATTACCACTGATCTCATATGAGAACCTGTCACTTGGACTGTCTTTCCAGCCGATTGCCAGCTCGACACCTATATTCAGTATATCGGCATTATTGTCAAGGTAGCTGCTTCCCGAGGTTCCGGCTGTGCCGATCACGGGTACGGGGAAAATTGCAGATTTGGTAAGACGTCGGTAAAATCCGAAATCTGTACTTAACCTGTAATCCATCATCAGGGCTTCAAAACCTGCATCATATTCTTCCACGACTTCCCACCGGAGAAGAGGTTCAACCAGTGAGGTGACCGAGCCACCCTGGGAGATATTGGTGTTTCCAAAGGGGCCATAGACCACGGAATAGAGATCTGCATTATTGACAGTAAGCGTGTAGGCATTTTGAGGCACCTGGTTGTTACCGAGTTTTCCCCAGCTGGTTTTGATCTTCAGAAAATCGAATATCCCCAGATCTTTGATGAAATCTTCATCTGAAGCAAGCCACCCGATCCCTATAGAAGGAAAGCTTCCCCACCTCTCTTCAGTCGGGAAGGTCGATGATCCGTCACGTCTCAGCGTGAGTGTAAGGAGGTATTTATTTTCATATGCATAGAATAACCGTCCGAAATAGGAGGTGCTTCGGATCAGGGATCCATAATCTCCCGCTGTGATATCATCGATGGACCCGTTATTCAGATAGAGGGTCGATTCGGTAAAATAGGGCACACGGGTGGTGGTGGCATACAGACCCCTGCTTCTAAACTGCAGCATTGAAAGACCTGCCATTGCATTGAGCCTGTGCGGACCGAAATTCTTAGAGTAGGTTACGGTATTGTCGAATGTGTAGTTAAACCTTTCCGAGTTGCTTTTTGTAAGGTGTGAGATGGTATCATTCTGTGTAACAGAGACCCAGTATTCCGGGCTATAGGACCTGTTTCTTGAATAATTCCCGTCAAGCGTAAAACTACTCTTTATCCTAAGCCCTTCAATTGGGGAGAGCTCAGCATATATATTGGTGAGGGTATTGATGCTTTGCGTGATATTGTCGTGGTAATAGATCGTGGCCGCCGGGTTTGCGAAATTGCCAAAACCAAGGATCACCGGGTCGGTGAAACCACCCGCATCGTTTTTTGGTTTGAAAGCCGGTGGTGCTACGTATGCCTGGCGAAGTACATTTGCAGCATTGTCAGAATTGGTACCGTTGATGGTGATTCCGTACCCTGCTTTGAGCATCCTGTTGATCTTTATGTCGGAGGATCCCCGGAGATTGACACGCGTGTATTTATTCCCCCTGATGATCCCTTCCTGGTCTGTGATCCCCACGCCATAAAAATAGTTGACATCCTCACTTCCACCCGACATCTGGATGTGGTGATTCTGTATGAATGCAGGATCGAGTATGTTCTCAAACCAGTCAGTATTTGCCGTATACGCATTTGGATCGAACGGAGTTGATGCTGTTCCTCTCAGCTCACCTGCAGCGATCTTCTCATTGACCAACCGGATGTACTGATCAGTATTTGCCATATCCAGCAGATTTGATACCTGCTGTACACCGGCATATCCTGAATAATTGAATTGCGGAGCACCAGTATCTCCCGACTTTGTAGTAATTATGATCACCCCGTTTGCAGCCCTTACACCATATATGGCAGCAGATGATGCGTCCTTGAGTATGGTGATGTTATCGATCTGTTCAGGAGCGATGTAACTGATGTCACTTACATATACACCATCAACAACATACAGGGGGCTGGCATCAGATCGCACAGTCCCCAGTCCACGAATGCGGATGGTAGGAGAACTGCCAGGCGCTCCACTGTTCGTCACCTGTACCCCTGCAATTTTTCCCTGCAGGGCTTGTCCAACGTTTGGTGAAGCCTGCTTTGTCAGGGCATCTCCATCCACCACGGCAATGGTTCCTGTAAGGTCCTTAACAGCAGCAGAACCATACCCAATCACGACAACTTCATCCATGTCGTAGGCAGTTTCCTTTAATTGCACATCGATAGAGGATTGGTTCCCGACTGTTACTTCCTGACTCAGGAAGCCAACGAAGCTGAACACGAGAACATCATCAGAAGAGGCATTGATTGTATAATTTCCATCAATATCGGTGATGGCACCTGTTGAAGTCCCTTTGATCAATACAGTTGCACCAGGGATTCCAACATCGTTTTCATCAGTTACTGTTCCGGTAACCTGGTAAGTCTGGGCGGTAATACCCAGTGCCGGAATCAGGAACATGATCAGGATGATCGCTTTTTTCATTTCTGGATGTAGTTTTATTTATAATTGGTATAAACAAGTTCTTAAAACTAAACCCGGAATGAAAGAAAATCAGTACACCTTTAGCGCATAGTATGAAAAGTACCGTGATAAACACCTCATAATTAATTCATCTTAGATATATATTATAAATGTAAGGCACAATAAAACAAGTATATAATGAAATGTTAAATGCCATAAAAATTTATATATTGTAAGACATGTTTGCGGAATATACTATCTATATCGTAGTAAAATATGAATAATTTCACTTAAATTGGATTTTCTAAAACGGCAAAAAAGGTGCGATTAATCATATTTATATATCGTTCGGGATTTATTCTGTTCCTGTCCTGCCTTATACCAGTAATACCTGTTTTTGGTTCGGAACAGGGTGAATCGTACCCATTCAGGGTAACGAATTATGCTAAGCAGGATTATGAGGCAGAGAGTCAGAACTGGTCAGTCACACACGATAGCAACGGGATCATTTATGTTGCGAATAACGGCGGATTGCTTGAATTTGATGGAAATGAATGGACCTTTCATCCTGCCCCAAACGGCACTGTAATAAGGGCAGTTGCGGTGGACAGTGCGAACAGGATCTTTACCAGCGGATACCGGGAGATTGGCTACTGGAAAAGGAATGATTTCGGGGAGTTGAATTACCATTCCCTGTCCGACCTTGCTGTTTCATTATTCAGTCAGAATGAAGAGTTCTGGACCATCAGCTTTGCAGATGGGAAGGTCTTTTTTCATTCATTTACCTCGATATTCATCTATGATTATAAGGTTTTTAAGCTGGTCAGACCGGGGGGATTGATCAGTTCGATCAGCGCAATTGATGATCGTGTTTTTGCACATATCTCAGGGGAGGGATTGTATACCCTGGAAGACACTTCGCTGATTCCTTTTGACACGGACGTCCGTATGAGAGAGAGCCTGGTCTATTTTGTCGCGCCGCTTGGAACGGACAGCATGGTGATTGGCACCGAGCGAAACGGAATGTTTATTTATTCCTCAGGCAACCTGACGCCCTTCCTTGAAAACTACCTGCCCTATTTTAAAAAAAACAGTATCAATCGTGGCATGGTGACACCGGAAGGAGACATTGTCATTGGTACCCTGCTTGATGGAGTACTGATTTTCAATAAGTCTGGTCAATTGACACATAAAATTGAAAGGTCGACTGGAATGCAGAACAATACAGTACTGGGAATGGATATGGACGACCATGGAAATCTCTGGGTATCGCTGGACCAGGGGATCGATTACATCAATTTCAGGATTGATCCTTCATATACAATTTACCAGGTTAGTGAAATAGGGGCAGTTTATGCAGCAGCCATTCAACGGGGGATTCTGTACATCTGCTCCAACCAGGGTGTTTTTTACAGGCCGGTGGATCAACCTGGGAAGGAGTTCAGGTTTATGGAGGGGACCCAGGGGCAGGCCTGGCAGTGCAGGATCGAAAAAGGAGAGCTGCTTATCGGGCACAATTCAGGAACCTTCCGGATACGTGACACAATTGCTGAAAAGATATCGGGTGTCAGCGGAGGTATGTCATTTACGGTTCATCCCAAAGATGATGGGACAGTTTACCATTCCACCTACAATAATATTGTTAAACTGAATTTCGGAGGGGATGGCTGGCAATCTGGCGGGGTGATCAGTGGATTCAACGACCTGATCAGGTACATTGAATTTGATCACCTTGACCAGTTATGGGCTGCACATATGCGACGGGGAATTTTTAATATCCAGATGAATGCAGCGGAGGACTCTGTGACCGAAGCCAGGTATTATGGTGAGGAAACCTTTGGTAAGGATTATGATCTCAATCTTTTCAAGATCGAAGGCAGGATCGTTTTCACAACAGGGAAGATGCTTTATACCTATGATGATTTGTCAGACAGCATCATTCCCTATGAAGTGTTGAACAATGGCCTGGGCCGATATTCTACAGCTCACAGGATCATTGCCGGAAACAATCATCAATACTGGGTTATATGCAGGACCGGTATAGGCCTGTTCCGGATTGAAGGGACCGAACATGAGCTTATCAGGGAATACCCCTCCTCCTTGTTCCTTGAGCATTTGATCACAGGTTATGAGAATATCTTTCCTGTTGACCAGGACCGGGCGATCCTGACGATGGACAATGGATATGCCTTGCTCGAGACTGATGCCGCGGACCTTTCCAATGAAATAAACGGAACAAAGATGATTCTGAAGGAGGTCAGGTTGCAGGGTCGAAACGGGGAGATGGATTACCTGCCTGTGAAGAGGGAGTCGTACCAGCTACCCAACAAAAAAAACAGCCTGTATCTCAAATATGCCTATCCATATAACTACATGGAGGATGTTGAATACCAGTCATTCGTATCCGGACTGGACAACCAGTGGTCGCCCGCAGGGGAAGAGCCAGTGTTCAGTTTTGAGCGCATCCCGCCCGGAAAATACGAAGTCTTTACCAGGGCGGTGAACAACTGGGGCCAGGCAAGCATTACCGGCAGGATCGCTCTCACAGTAGATTACCCATGGTACCTCAGTAAAGCAGCTTTTGTTGGTTATGTGGTCCTGTTGGTAAGCATGCTGCTCATCATGCGGTATTACCTTCTGCTAAGGATCAAGCGAAGGGAGCGCCATATCAGGGAGGCAAAGGAGAAAGAGCTGATCCGGTTGCGAAATGAAAATCTGAATGCAGAGTTGTCCTACCGATCGAAAGAGCTGGCGAATTCCACCATGCTGATCATCCGGAAAAATGAATTCCTGCTGAAGATGAAAGAGATCATGAAAAGACAGAAACAGGAGCTGGGGAGCCGTTATCCTGACAAATATTTCAGGGAGATCATCAGGAGGATTGACAAGAATGTTTCAAGTGTGGACGATTGGAAGGTCTTCGAATATCATTTTGAAAAGGCACATGAAAAATTTCTGCAAAAACTGATGACAAAATATCCCCGGCTGACGCAGAGCGACCTGAGGCTTTGTGCCTATCTGCGGATGAACCTGTCAAGCAAAGAGATCGCACCACTCCTTAGGATTTCAGTAAGGGGGGTGGAAAATCACAGGTACAAGCTACGTAAAAAACTGAAGTTGAAACCGGACGAAAATCTTACAGAGTTTATACTCGGCATTTAGGAATCCATGTACCAGGGGAATGGCATGGCCCAATAAGGATTCATTCCGATAAAAGTGTGCTGACAATCCTGGTATTACACCCCATCATTAAAATGACCAGGATTATGAAAACTACATGTTTCATCTAAATTGTACTTCGAGCTTGTAAAGTAAAAAAAATCCACTGGAATGCATGAGCCTGTTTCATCTCTCATGTGAGATTTCCAATGAAAAAGTTATCTTGCAGAAGCTAATCAACTACTAACAAGATGAAAAAAATGTCACCTATCCTGGCGATCATCGCCCTGGTATTCCTTTCGAATGCAATCAGTCTGAATGCTCAGAACCTTCCGGAGATCGGTACGCTTCCCGATGTTTATCTTTTTAATGGCTCAGGAACATCAACTGTCTCTCTTCCACAACTTTCTGATGGTGACGGAAATCTTGAAACCGTTACGATCCTGGCAACTTCGGATGTGGAATCCATGGTCACCGTGGGAGCCATCACCTATTCTCCGGATCACAATGCCGGAGTCATGGAACTCAATACTGCTGGAATGAACGGAACCGCGACGATCACGGTTTCCGTTACCGACAGTGATGGCACGGTTTCAGATGACTTCGTGGTTTCGGTTGGACCATACACCAACAACGGGACCAATTTTGAGATCCATGATATCATCTTCTGGCAGGAGGAGATTCCGCTTTCAGGTGTTCCGGTTTTTGATACGGTGATCCAGACCACCCAGGCTCCGTATAATGAAATTGATTACGAAAGCCTGGATATCACGGTCAATGCGGTCAAAGATGACTTTTTCACCGGTCTGTACAAGGGATACCTTGTTCCGAAGGTGACCGGAGAATACCGGTTTTCGATCCTAACGGAGAATGATGGGGGTGTCTGGGTAGGAAACTCGATCCCCGGTGCGGTACCGCGAGCAGTGAAATCTGATAACCACGGGGATTACGGATCACAGGACCCTGATGATATTCATATGGTGGTATCCGCTCCCGTTGAGCTTGAGGCGGGCAGGGTATATGGGATCTACGGTGTCCAGTGGATTGTGCATGCAACATATGGTGGAATCGTGTGGGAGGGACCCGGCATCGAACGATCCTACATTACCAGCGAATATCTATTCACAGATTATGATACAGAGAAGCCGTCGGCTCCAGGAGGCCTGGCAATGAAAATTACAGGGGTCACCGACCTGCGGTTTGATTGGGAACCTGCAGAGGACAATAAGGAGGTGACCGGCTACAACATTTACCTGGATGGGGTGAAGATGAACAGTGAACCCCTGGAAAATACCATGGGGTATATTGACGGACTGGATCCGGAGACCGCCTATACCCTTGCTGTTACTGCACTTGACAATGTGGGCAATGAATCTGCTCCTTCAGACCTGCTCACAGTTTCGACTTACCCGGTTGACAATGATCCGCCGCAACCTCCCACCGAGGTGGAAATTGTTACGAATGCAGGTCTTGCCATGGAGATCGAATGGTCGGGTGCATCGGATGCAGAAA
>CAKZNC010000063.1 GCA_937129385.1 uncultured Bacteroidota bacterium | reverse complement strand
CTGTTTCGCCGTGGTTGGCCGTGACGTCATCTCCCCATTCATCGATTAAATACATGAGATCTGCAAAATCAACTTGCACGAGGTACCATTGGGTTCCGTCCGATTCAGTTATACTGGCAATAGTGCCAACAGCATTTCCGCCGATTGCACCACCCCAAACCCCTGTTGAGCCAGTAGAAGAGCTGTTGTCAGAAACCCCGTCTTCGTTAAAAACGAGTTTCATGGCACCAAGCTCCATGTATGCACCATACTGGTCATTCATAACAGAGAATCCGGTACCAGCAGTGTCTAATTCTGATGCAGCCTGCCATCCTGCCTCGTAGCGCTCATGTTCCCTGGTCTGAAGAGCGATTTCTCCAGATTTTGCACTTGATAATCCTTCAGTGTCAATGAATTTCATGATTACAAACAAAGATTCTGAATCATAGAAAGCTTTCCAGGCAGCACCAAAAGTGCCTTCTCCATTTGCATCAAGATCAAATGGATCAGGAGAAACGTCCTCATCAGTTTGACCAGCTATCAGGTTGACTTCACCGATACGATCCCAAATTGCCTTAACTTCTTCTGCAATCATTGTCGTAATGTCGATGTTTCCATCCAATTCTGGGGCGGCCATCGGAATCACAACCTGACTTTCATTTGCTGCTTCTACGGAAAAGTCCACATCTGAGGGTGGCCCCCACCAATTCGTAGTTGCAAAATACTCGCCATCCACCTGACCAAAAGTCATGGTTGCTGCCATCAGCAGCATTAATAGTGTAGTTAATTTTTTCATACGTTTAAATTTTTGTTATTTAGTTAGCACTAGGTTAATTAATTCGACTACCAAATTATATATTTTTTTAATAACCACAAAGACAGTTGAAAAGTTTTTATTCAACATGATGCCCTGATTCTGGTAGAATTCTAAAGATTTTTTATTAAAATTGTACTGACTAATTAAACAAATACTGACTAATATGAGAAAACTACTATCGAGATTCAAAGCTCTCGTTGTTGTGCTTTTGCTGTTGATTTCTTCAAACCAGCTTTTTGGACAACGAGAAGTAAGCGGTACTGTCAATGATGCCGCTTCCGGAGATCCCCTGATAGGTGCAACAGTTGTTGTAAAGGGAACTTCCAACGGTACCGTCACCGACCTTGACGGAAATTACACGATCACGGTTCAGGGCGCAAATGCAGTACTCCAGTTCTCATACGTAAGTTATGAGACAAAAGAGGTTACCGTGGGTGACCAGACAGTTATTGAGGTTGCGCTTAATGAATCAGCCACTGAGCTTGAGGATGTGGTTGTGATCGGGTATGGAACCGTGAAGAAAGATGACCTTACCGGTGCTGTGGCCGTGGTATCCTCGGAGGATCTGAACAGGACACCTGTTGGGACATTCCAGAAGGCATTGCAGGGAAAAGCCCCCGGGGTACTGGTATCGCAGACTTCAGGTCGACCGGGTGGAGGTACCACAATTCGTATTCGTGGTATTGGTTCCATCAGTAGGGATAATGGCCCCATTTATGTTGTAGACGGAATACGTACCGGCAATCTGAACCAGATCAACCCGCAGGATATTGAGAGCATCCAGGTACTGAAAGATGCTTCCTCAGCAGCAATCTATGGGAATGAAGGTGCCGACGGGGTTGTGATCATCTCCACGAAAAGAGGGACCTCAGGAAAAACCAAGGTACACTATTCCTCTTATTATGCATGGAACAAGGTGCCCAAAAAGATCAACCTGATGAATGCCGACCAGTATGCCGACTTCTTTAATGAGGCGCTGGATTCAGTGGGCGTTTTTGAGCAGGCATATACGGATGAATTCCGTCAGCAATACTATGGTGAAGGCTGGGAGCAAGGCACCGACTGGCAGGACGAAATTACTGAAAGAGGGTTCGCAACCAACCAGTACCTGAGGATTTCAGGAGGTGGAGAGAACAGCAATTACAGTCTGTCTACCAACTACTGGGATGAAAAAGGAATCCTGCTGAACAACCAGGCGACGCGTTACAATGTGAGGCTCAACTCCGATTTCACGGTGGGAAAGCGGATCAAGATCAGGCAAAACCTGAATATTACGCGTTACCAGTCGAAATCCGGTGCAGGGAATTTTAATTACACCAAGACTTCAAGCCCTTTAATGAAGGTGTACAACGAGGATAACAAAGGTGGATTTGCCGGATCATGGGACAAAATGGGATTCGATGCCAATGGCAATGACACGATAGATGCCAACGAATTTTACAATGTGGCTGGTAGGAACGACAAGTACAACCCGAAAGGGATGGCGCTTCTTCCTGACAACCAGTCATTTTCAACAAATATCATGGGATCTGTTGCAGCTGAGGTTGAACTGTTTGAAGGTTTGAAATTCCGCTCCATGCCCAATGTGGATCTTACACAGGGACGCGGACGTAACTGGCTGATCGCATATGAAATGCCACCAAGGACCGTTCCGCAGGCTACCCTGAATGAGAATTTTTATGACAACAGGTCGCTGGCTTGGGAAAACCAGCTGACCTACGACAAGATCTTCGGTGAACACCACGTTACTGCAACTGCGGTTTATGAAGTAAGGCGGTTTGACGGCAACAACATGAGTGTTGAGTCGATCGGTTTTCCTTATGAGCAGCTTCCGGTGATGAGCCAGGGAGGAAATGTCTCAGAGACAGTGAACGGAGGAAGAGGATTATTCAGGAGTATATCATACCTGGGAAGGTTATTGTACGACTACCAGGGTAAGTACCTGCTGACTGCCTCACTGAGGCGTGACGGGAATACCAGGTTTGCATCGGGCAACCAGTTTGGATACTTCCCTGCAGTATCTGCAGCATGGAAATTGAATGAAGACCTGCTGCAACAGGTGGACCAGATCGACCTGCTGAAGCTCAGGTTTGGTTGGGGTGCAACCGGTAATTCGAGGATAGGAAGCTGGCAGTACGACAACTTCCTGGATGCCACCAACGTATTTGCCCCGGTATTTGGTGAACCGGCTTATGAAGCACCAGGACAATATATCTACTATAGTTTTGCCAATCCGAACATCCAGTGGGAGAGCGCAAATATGACCAACTTAGGTATCGATGCCAACTTGTTCAGGAACCGGCTCCAGTTGCTGGCTGAATATTACATCAAGAACAATTTTGATATGCTTGTTCAACGTGAAATCTCAGGAGTATTCGGACGGTCTATGGACGGATCGCGACCCTGGGTAAACCTGGGTCGGGTGAAAAACAGCGGATTTGAGTTCTCAGGTTCCTGGAGAGAGACTCGTGGCGATTTCTACTATAGTATCAATGCCACCTTAACTACGCTCAATAACGAAGTGATCGACATTCCAGTGCCTATCAACGATGGCAATAACAGGGCAGAACCGGGAAGACCCATCGGCTATCTCTATGGCTGGGTGGCTGAACGGATCGTAACGCCTGATGATTTTGCAGGTGATGGAACATACCTTTTTGCAGAACCGTCCGAAGGACCACCCAGTCCGGGTGACCTGAAGTTCAGCGACCTGAACAATGACGGGATTATCAATGACCTTGACCGGACCATGATCGGGCATGCCCTTCCGGACATGATTTACAGTGTCTCATTCGACATGGAATACAAGGGGATTGATTTCTCCTTCCAGTTTGCAGGAATGCAGGGATATGATATTTACAACCAGGAGCGTGCACAGCTTTCCAGTTTCAATTCGCAGGATCTTGACCATAACAAATTGCTTGATTGGGCGGAAAATCACTATACCGTTGACAATCCGTCTACCGACTATGTACGGGCAGACCTGAACAATGAGAATGTAAATGACAGGATCTCCTCCTGGTGGATTGAAGATGGAAGCTTTCTCAGGCTGAAGGATGTTCAGCTGGGATATACCCTTCCCGAGAACCTGATGGCACCATTGAATGTGTCAAATTTGAGGGTATACGGCAGTATTGCCAATGGGTTTGTGCTGACCAAATATACAGGTCGGGACCCGGAGAATGCAGCATTCAGCTCTGCGATGGGTTCCGGTACAGATGGCGGTGGTTATCCCAACCCGCGAACTATCACATTCGGGATCCAGGTTGATTTTTAAAATGCAAATAAGAAACAGTCATGAAAAAATATAATCACATACTAAAAATCATAACACTGTCCCTGGCGATGCTGGTCATTTCCAGTGCCTGCAGTGAGGATTTTCTTGAAGTCACCAACCCAAACCGGTTGGCACTGAGTTCATTTTACAAAACACCACAGGATGCTGAATTCGCAGTGAATGTGTGCTATACACCCCAGATGCACCGCGGACTGTTTGCCCTGAACTGGTGGACCCTTTTTAATACATTCAGTGACAGGATCCTATTTGAAACTACCGGTCTTGATAATATGAACATCAACAGCGGGAATGGCTTTGTCAGGAACATGTGGCTCGATTGTTACCGGATGCTCTGGCGCTCCAGCCATGTGATCCACAATATCCAGCTTAACCAGGAGGTGATGGGCCTGGAGGATGAGACCGTTACAGATTATGTGGCCCAGTTAAAGGCTATCCAGGGAATGGCCTATTTTTTCCTGGTGACCATTTTCGACCGTCCCCATTTCTATGATGAAAATTCCCTTCCTGAGGACCCGGAAATGATCTATGGCAACAGTGACCAGGTCCTGTTCTGGGAAGGACTCGAGGCATCCTTGGATTATGCCATCGCCAATCTTCCTGAAACAGTGGAAGCTGCCGATTATGGCAGGATGACCAAGGGAATGGCTCAGTCACTGCTTGGAAAAGCACTGCTCTGGAAATATTATCACTACTATATGCGTTTTGACGGTTCGCTGACTACTGAAGCGAAGGCCGACCTGGAAAAGGCCCAGCAACTCCTGCATGATGTGATCTATTCAGGGAACTATGCGCTGATGCAACCAGTTGATCCGAGTAACCAACTCGATGTGATCAATGCATTTGAATGTAATTTTGCATATATCGATATTCCCACCAGTGTTGAAGGTCAATTCTACGATTCAGAAAATAATTCAGAATCCATCTGGGAAATCCAGTATTCAGACGAGCGGCTTGACAATGTGTGGCTCGGAGGTTGGCTCTCTACCTCCAACCTGCTGGCACAGTATTTCTCTGGTCATGTCAATAGTTACAAGAACCACGAAGTACATCCCGATCTGTACTATGCATTCGAAGATGTTACCGGGCACCCGGCAGGTTTTGAAAAGGATCCGAGGGTTCATGGAACGCTCTATATGGACGGCGATCATCTCGATTTCCGTGGGAACGAGTACGATGTACCCTATGCCACCGGTACGCACAACAAGCGGATCGCGCAAAACAGGGGTCTGAACAGGCCCGGTCAGCCATCAGGAAGTTTTGGTCTTAAAAAATACCATTACCCGACTTACGTTGAGACCGTAGCACCAGGTGGATGTCCGAACAATGTAAGGTACATCAGACTCTCGGATGTAATGCTGTTGTATGCAGAGGTCAGTATGTTACTTGAGGATGATGACCTGGGAATCGTTGAATTGAATAAAGTGAGGGCCCGTGTTGGCATGCCCCCCAAATCAGCCCCAATCACACCAGAGATGATCATGAATGAAAGGGAGTATGAACTGGCACTTGAAGGTCATAGGTTCCTCGATCTGATCCGTTGGAGCTACGATCCCGAATTTGCGATTGACTGGGTGGAGATATTCGACAGCAATATCTTTACCGTTGGAAAAAATGAGTACCTTCCGATACCACAATTTGAGATTGACGTAAACCAGGGTGGACTGGAACAAAACCCGGGTTGGTAAAATATTAACTAACAGAAATTACAGAGATGAAAAAACTAATCAGTAAAGTCATTGTCGCGGCGCTTATCATTGGATTCGGAACCATGGTTTCCTGCTTCAAGGAAAAAGCGATTGAACCCAATGCAACGTTTACGACGAATCTGACTGATAATACGGCGTATGCCGGGCAGTCATTTTACATGTATCTTGACCAGACCGCGGGAGAATTTCTAACCCTCTTCCCGGGTACGTCAGAGAGTAAAACCTACTCAGCTGAAGATGGCACCCGTTCAGGTACCAATATCAGCACCTCACTTGATTCATTTGAGGTGACACTCTACAATAACCTCGGAGAATATCCGATGACCCTCGTGGCCTCAAGCGTCGGGGAATTTGGTGATGAGTACCTGCAGGATGTATATACCATTGATGTGACTGTTGTGGATGCGCGGACCGGGTTCCTGAGTTTCCAGATCAACAATGTCGAAGGCACCTACAGTGAAGATGGTTCAGAGATCCTCTTCTTTGCCCATGACAATACAGATCTTTCAGGCTTGAAGCCAAATTTTGTGCCTGCATCAGCAGATGCAGTTGTCACGGTGGACGGTGTTGAGCAGCAGGCAGGGAAAACGGTGCACGATTTCACCCCCGACACACCGGGTACAGGTGAGAGCAAGATAATCACCTATACAGTTACAGCCGCAAATGGTGATACCCAGGAATACGGAGTGAAATATATCCTTCATGAAGCATCATCGGAAAAATCTCTGCTTTCGATTACTGCAGTTGGCTGGGGAGGTACAAAATTCGTTCTCAGTGATGGTGAGCAATCCGCAAAAGAGGTGAAACTTTTTTATGATCCCGGATCAGCTGTCACCAATGTGAAAATGCAGGCGGATGCAATTGGTGAACACGTATATGCCACGGATGATGACGGCGAGCAGGTAGATATACTGCCGGATGATGAGCGTATCGACGTATTGAATTACCCAATGGTAACCGTTGTAGCAGAAGATGGATCCACACTGGAGTATGACCTTTTGCTGTATGAGCGCGAAGCAATTGATACTGTGATATTTGTTGAAGCAGGAGGAGCACTGCTGAATCCAACCGTGATGGCCACCATCGTCGACAATACCATCAGTGCGACCTTTATCGAAGGGACAGACCTGACAACAATGGTTGCCGATATCAGGGGATTGACATCTGCATCAGTTGAACTGAATGGTACTGAACTGGAGAGTGGCGTCACTGCTGCTGACTATTCAAACAGCCCGGTATATGAAGTTGTGTCTGCCGATGGTACAGTGATCAATTCATATACGATTGATCTTACCGTTGTAGGGGATGGAGAGTAAGGCACACAATTGAATATGATAATTTGTGATAGAAGGGCACCATCTGGTGCCCTTTTTTAATGGGTGTCGATCGCACTCCGGTGTTTGCACTTTCACTCGAATTAACTATCTTCGGATCGAACCAATTACCAACAAAAAACTGATGTATGGCTGCAAGTTCATCTACCATCGCGAAGCGATTGGATGCATTGTACGAATTCGACCGGGAACCGGTCAGAAAAAATAAATTACAGGGCATTGGCAACTTCCTCGGCATGTATGCAGGAGAACATGTTGCAGGTACCGAATTTGTCATTGGGATGCTCTTCGTGGCTCACGGGGTATCTGTGAAAGAGATGTTTGTGGGCGGATTGATCGGGAATATCCTTGCTGTACTGAGCTGGGCATTTCTCACAGCCCCGATCGCCGTGAAAGTAAGACTATCCCTTTACTGGCAGCTGAAAAAGATTTGCGGACCGATCCTGGTCTTTTTGTACAATATTGTCAATGCACTGATGTTCTGCTTTCTCGCCGGAGCCATGGTGGCTGTTGCTGCCACGGCAGTCGGTATACCCTTCAATATCCAGATGCCGACCCTTACAGATATGTTCCCGAATTCACTGGGCTGGGTACTGACTGTGTTTGGGGTGGGCGCAGTCATCACCGTGATGGCCATCCTCGGGTTTGATGCCCTCGCAAGGTTTGCCAAGGTGGCTGCTCCATGGATGTTCCTGGTCTTTGTAACCGCCGCGATCGCTGTGCTTCCAAAGCTTGGGGTGGAAACCGGTTCAGGCAATTTCTGGCAGGTGGCGAATGAACGGATATGGACCGGGGTGGCCCAGCAGGGACAGTCACAGTTCAGTATCTGGCACGTCATCTTCTTTACCTGGCTGGCCAATGCCGCCATGCACCTGGGGATGTCTGATCTCACGATCCTGCGCTATGCAAAAAAATGGACATACGGATTTGCATCCGCTGTAGGCATGTTCCTCGGTCATTATGTAGCCTGGCTTGCTTCAGGTATCCTCTATGCAGCTGCTACATCAGCAGCTCCTGGAGTGGTTGCTTATGAAGCGATCGGACTTGCTGGAGCAATCTGTGTCGTCATTGCAGGATGGACCACGGCCAATCCAACCCTGTACAGGGCAGGGATGGCATTACAGGTAGCATCGGGCTGGACCCGCTGGAAGGTGACACTTGTGGCCGGACTCGTAACCACCGCTGCTGCGATGTTCCCTGCACTGGTAATGAAGCTGCTCGACTTTGTTGCGCTGTACGGACTCGTCCTCGTACCCATGGGTGCGGTGATATTTGCAGATTACTACCTGATTCCGAAGATGAAGCTGGAATCCTATTTTGCAGAGAAGCGAGGGATCTCATTCAACTGGGCAGCCGGAGCTACCTGGTTCTTGATGCTTGCCATTGCACTGGTAATGAACTTGAATTTCAGTGTTGAACTCTACTTTCTCCCGGTACCTGTTTGGATCGTCTCTGTTGGAGTTTATATGCTCTTTTCCGGCGTGTATCAACGTAATCTAAAAACCATCAAATCATGAAATATATCTATCCCATCATAGGGGCAGCAGGATTGCTTTTATTACTCATCCCCGCCATCATGCGGTTCGCTGGAAGCATGGATCCGGTTCAGATGAAGAACCTGATGTTCATCGGAACCCTCTTGTGGTTTGCCGGAGCGATACCATGGCTGGGAAAGAGGACGCCTGAAGAGAGCTAGAAATCAATCATCGCCTTCATCACGCCATCTTTGTATTCCGATACAAGGTCAAAAGCAGCTTTGGTATCATCAAATGAGAACCGGTGAGTGGCCATGGGATTGACATCCACCCTCTGTTTTGCGATCATTTCGAGCGTCTCATCGAGCGTTTCATTCTGCCGCCTGACATTCTGAACTGTTACCTCCTTGTGTCGCATCTTATCCACCGGGAATGACCACCTGTCAAATTCAGGAATGCCAATGATCATTAGCTTGCCGCCGGGCTTCAGCAGATCGATCGCCTGGTCAACAGCCTCCTGCTGACCACAACATTCAAATACAACGTCCAGCATCTCGGGTTCTCCGGCGACGATCTCCTGGACAACATCCTGCTTATCAGGATTGCCAGCGTAGACCGCACCGTTCCTTCGCGCAAGTTCCAGCCGCTCGTCGATCTTATCAGTCACATAAACTTTCGAAGCGCCTTTGGCTATGGCCGGGAGTAACACGGACATCCCAATGGGACCAAATCCGAGGATCCCGACCTTTGCTCCCTCCATGGGAATCGATCCGTTTACCGCGTATAACCCAATGGCCAGGGGCTCCGAGATCGCCGCTTCATCGTATGACATCTGTTCCGGGATCGGAAAGCAACTGGTCTCAGGCATGATGATGTATTCAGAAAGGCAACCATCGGCCTGTCCGGGACATCCCAGGAATTTTAATTTGCGACAGGTATGTGGCCTTCCTGCTTTACACTGATCACACTTCCAGCAGGGCATCGCCGGTTCAATGGCGATCCGGTCCCCTGGTTTTACCCGCTGAACCTTAGGCCCCACCTTTACTACCTCCCCGGCTCCTTCATGACCCACGGGGAAGGGGTACCGGACCACCTGTGATCCGATCTTACCTGATTTATAATAGTGTACATCGGATCCACATACACCGATCACCTTCATCCTGATCAGTACATCGGTATCATTGACCAGCATCGGATCAGGCACCTGTTTCATTTCCATCTGCCGGATCCCGGTTAACATCATTGATTTCATCGCGTTTTGGTTTGGTTAGCTGCAGGTAAAGATAGAAGTAAAATGGCAAATGCCGAAGCAGGGAATTGGATTCTTATGTTAAATCTCCCAGGCTTACATGTTATTGATACTCCTCAGAGGTATTGCCATTATTGGGAAAGCGGCCACTTCGAAGTGGAAAGCCTGACTGCCAATATTGCGAAGCATATCTCCTCATGAATCAGAACGGGAATCAATTTGTATATTTGAACCGAAATAAAAACTGATAACAATCCCATGCGAATACTGGAACAATTAAAACAATATACAGAGGTAGTTGCTGATACTGGTGATTTTGAATCCATACGTACATTCAAGCCCGTAGATGCCACGACCAATCCATCACTCATTTATGCTGCCTCCCGGAAGGAGGCATACAGGCACCTTTTCGACAAGGCTGTTGCTTATGGTAAAAAGGCCGGATCAGGAAGAAGAGAAGAAGTTTCCGAAACCATGGATATGCTTGCCGTTCTGTTCGGTGCAGAGATCCTGAACATCGTTCCCCGCAGGGTTTCTACAGAGGTGGATGCCAGGCTCTCTTTCGATGCGGAGGGAAGCATCGAAAAGGCCAGGAAGCTGATCGGTATGTACGAGGCCAAAGGCATCTCGAGGGAGAAGATACTGATCAAACTTGCCACCACATGGGAGGGGATCAAGGCTGCAGAAGTACTCGAAAAAGAAGGAATACACTGCAACCTTACTTTACTCTTTAGTTTTGCACAGGCCGTTGCATGCGCCGAAGCAGGAGTACAGCTGATCAGTCCATTTGTCGGCAGGATACTGGATTGGCATAAGAAAGACCGGGGAGTGGATTCAATTCCAGGAGTTGAGGATCCTGGTGTGCTCTCTGTCCACCGGATCTACAATTATTATAAAAAATTCGGCTATGAAACCGAGGTGATGGGTGCATCCTTCAGAAATACAGAAGAGATCATCGAACTGGCTGGTTGTGACCTGCTTACCATTTCGCCCAAGTTGCTCAGTGAACTGGATGAGATGGAGGGTGAGCTGGTTAAAAAGCTGGATGAGGAGAAGGCGCTCAAACTGGAGATTGCAAGGGTAAATCTTGACGAGAAAACCTTCAGGTGGATGCACAATACTGACGCCATGGCAGTGGAGAAGCTGAGCGACGGTATCAGGCGATTTACAGCGGATATTGAGAAGCTGGAGGAGATGATCGCAGCCGAATTGTAAAGCTTTTCTTTTACCTCTAAACCAGAGAATCCAATGAAACAAGAATTAGCAGCCATCTTTAACACGGAGGCAGAGGCTGTACGAAATATTCCACAGGACCAGGACTTTGAAGGGGTTGTTGACCTCCTGTACCAACAAATTCACAAGCTGGGAGGGAAGGTCATTGCAAGCGGAATGGGGAAAGCAGGCCAGGTGGCGAACAACATCGCAACAACATTCAGTGCCACCGGTACCCCGGCTATTTTCCTGCATCCCAGCGAAGCACAGCATGGCGATCTGGGTGTGATCAGGGAAAACGATGTACTTGTCGTACTGTCAAATTCAGCCAGGACGAGAGAGATCCTCGAACTGGTGCAACTTGCACGCCAGCTCCATCCTGAACTCCCCGTAGTGCTGATCACAGGAAACAGGGAGGGAGCGATCGTCAAACGCTCGAACCATACCTTGTTTACAGGAAAACCAGAAGAGGTGTGTCCACTGGGCCTGACTCCTACCACTTCCACAACCGTGATGATGGTCATGGGAGATGCGCTGACCGTCCTGCTGATGAAGCGGATTGGTTTTACCGCAAATGAGTATGCAAAACGGCACCATGGAGGGTACCTTGGAGAACAACTGAGAAACAACGGAAATTTATGAGAATCAACAGGGATGAGTCTGTCGGACTGGTAATCGATATCCAGGAGCGCCTGCTTCCCCATATCGATCAATACAAAGAGGTGCTGAACAGGACGGGTATCCTGCTCGAAGGATTGAAGATACTGGGGGTGCCTGTATTGCTCACAGAACAATACAGGAAAGGACTGGGTGAAACGGTGAAAGAGATCAGGGATCACCTGGTGGATTTCAACCCCATGGAAAAAATGACCTTCTCCTGTTGCGATGATGATGCCTTCGCAAAAACACTCAGTGAGAGTGGAATGAAAAATGTATTGATCTGTGGCATTGAAACACATGTATGCGTACTTCAGACGACCCTTGATCTGCTTGAACTGGGCTATCAGCCTGTTGTAGTGGAGGATTGTACCTCCTCCCGGAACCCGGAGGATAAACGGGTCGCCGTCGATAGAATGCGCCAGGAGGGAGCGTTGATCACCACCAGCGAATCGATCCTGTTTGAGATGACCAGGATCTCCGGAACAAACCAGTTCAAAGCAATCTCAAAGCTGGTGAAATAGGTGCCCGGATCCTGACACTGTTTCACCTGATCCCAACCAATTCTAAAAAAATTGTAAATGGAAGAACAAAACTCAGATCCTTCATCCTCCCCCATGGTATTCGCAGTGGGAGAGACCGTATTTGATATTATTTTCAAGGATTTTCACCCACAGGCCGCAAAGCCGGGTGGATCGGCCTTCAATGCGATGATCAGCCTGGGCAGACTCGGCATCCCGGGATCATTTATCAGCGAGGTTGGGAACGACCGGATCGGGAATTATATCAAGTCCTTCTTACGTGACAATGGAGTGGATGATCGCTTTGTCGTGCAGTTCAATGACGGAAAATCGGCCCTGTCCCTTGCCTTCCTGGATGAATCATCCGATGCGTCATATGATTTTTATAAGGATTACCCCAACCAGCGGCTGAACGAGAAGATGCCGGTGTTCGGTGAGAATGATTATTTGCTCTTTGGCTCATTTTACGGATTGAACCCTGTGTTGCGGCCCCAGGTCACAGGATTGCTCTCGGCAGCAGAACAGGCTGGGGCAGCCATCTATTATGATCCGAATTTCAGGTCCAGCCACCTTGCTGATTTAGACCGGCTCAGGGCCATCATTGAGGAGAATATTACTGCCTCAACACTGGTCAGGGCCTCCAGCGAGGACATGGAGAACATATATGGGGTGAAAACCCCGGAATCGGCCTATGAAAGAGTTGCACCGATGTGTGACTATTACATTCACACCGCCAACGCAGCGGGTGTGGATCTTTTTACTCCCACGTTCAGACTGCATGTGGATGTTGAACAGATCCAGCCCGTGAGTACCATAGGGGCAGGGGATACATTCAATGCCGGGATTCTCTACGGGTTGTATACCCGCGGGATCAATCCACGGAACATCAGGGAGGTATCAAGGGAGGAGTGGTCCCGTATACTGGACAAAGCAGGAGAATTCTCCAGGGCGGTGTGCCTCAGTTATGACAATTACATCTCCGTTAGGAAGTCATAAGTGCTCCCTCAACCGGCAGTTTATTCAAACATTTGATTCCCTCCCTGAAACCACTGCAAGCCAACGCACGGGTCCAATGGCTCGTTCCGAACGGCCTGCTGACCCGTCCACAGATCCATTAGTCCCTCCCGAAGCAACCGCAGGCTGAGCTTGTCGAAGCCTGCCCAGGCCTGAGCTACAGATCCGATTGACCCTCCCGAAGCAACCGCAGGCTGAGCTTGTCGAAGCCTGCCCAGGTCCTTTGCTCCTTTCTCTTCAATTCACTATCTTTAGGCACCAATTACTAATTTTATTATCATGACAAAAGTAAGACTCGGAAAATCAGATGTCCGCGTCACACCCGTTACATTTGGCGCATGGGCCATCGGTGGCTGGATGTGGGGTGGAGCAGACCGCGATGACGCAATTGACGCTATCCACGCCTCCCTGGACAAGGGGATCAGTACCATTGACACTGCACCGGTGTATGGATTCGGCAGAAGTGAAGAGATCGTTGCCGAAGCCATCAAAGGAAAACGGTCCCAGGTGGAGATACTCACCAAATACGGACTCAAATGGCAGGACGACAGGGGACAATTCTATTTCGATTCAAAATTTAACGACGGCACATCGGCGAAGATCCATAAATATGCAGCAAAAGAGAGTGTGATCCGGGAATGCGAGGACAGCCTGGAAAGGCTCGGGACAGATTATATCGACCTTTACCAGATCCATTGGGCCGATCCCACTACACCGGTGGAAGAGACCATGGAAGCCGTGGAACGACTTCTCGAACAGGGAAAAATAAGGGCAGCCGGCGTGTGTAATTACGATAAAGAGCTGACCATCAAGGCAGCTGACAACATTCCCCTTGCCTCTAACCAGGTACCCTACAGCATGGTCAACCGTGGGATCGAAGACGAACTTGTTCCATGGTGCATCGACAACGAAGTGGCCGTTATCGCATACAGCCCGCTGCAACGTGGACTCCTGACCGGGAAGATCAAACCCGGACATGAGTTTAATGAAGGTGACCACCGGGCAGGGCAGGCATACTTCTCACCTGGAAATGTGAAGAAGGTGAATGCCTTCCTGGAGGAGATCAAACCCATCGCCGATGGTAAAAATGCAACCATCCCTCAGCTTGTAACAGCATGGACCATCGCTCAGCCGGGCATCACCGTTGCGCTGGTGGGTGCCCGCAACAGGAAGCAGGCAGAAGACAATGCCGGCGCGATGGAGGTGAAGCTTTCGGATGAGGAGGTCAGGAATATCAACGAGAAACTCGGGAACCTGGAGCTGGATCTTTAATCAGATTTTTAAATGGAACGATACAATAAGTTGCCTTCCCGGGAACAACTCCTGGAAGAGACGGAAGGAATGGAATTTCCTGTGAAAAAAGTGAACGGTCATTTTCATACCCCCTATTCATTCAGCGCATTCGACTCCCTCGATCAGGTCATGGAAATGGCAGACAATGAAGAGGTTGATGTATTGGGTATCAATGATTTCTATACGACGGCAGGATACGACGAATTTGCTGAACTCTGTGAGAAATACAGGAAATTCCCGCTCTTCAACATCGAATTTATGGGTTTGCTGAAGGAGGAGCAAGCAACAGGGATCCGGGTAAATGATCCGAACAATCCCGGGAGAACTTATTTCAGCGGAAAGGGTCTGGATTACCCGGTTTCCCTGGAAGGCAGCTCCCTGGAAAAGCTGAATTCCGTCAGGACAGAGTCAGACAGACAGACACGTGAGATGGTGGAAAAAGCCTCGGAACATCTCACTGCCATTGACCCGGATCTTGCCATTGACTATGACGAGATCCTTGAAAATTTCACCCGCGGAATGGTGCGTGAAAGGCACATCGCCAAAGTCATACGGACCAAAGTATATGAGAAGTATGATACCAAAGCTGCGCGGAAGGAGATCCTTGAAAAGATCTATGTAGGCAAATCCTCTACAGCGGATATCAGTGACCCGGTGGCCGTGGATGGGGAGATCCGTTCAATGCTCCTCAAGGCAGGTGGCGTGGCTTTTGTAAAAGAAAATCCGAAAGCCTTTCTCCAGATCCCGGAGGTCATCCGGATCATCATCGATGCAGGTGGCATCCCATGCTACCCGGTACTCCTGGATGATAAAAACGGCAACTATACCGAATATGAAGCCAACAAAGAGACACTTTATGAGCGGCTGACCGACATGAATGTATGGTCACTTGAGCTGATCCCCGGTCGGAACAGGCACCAAAACCTGCGTACCTTCGTAGAATTTTTCGACAAACGTGGATTTGTCATCACATTTGGCACTGAACACAATACACCTGCGCTGGATCCGCTGACAGTGAGTGCTGCAGATGCAGAACTGGATGCATACCTGCAAAAAGTATCCTACGAAGGAGCATGCATCACGGCAGCGCACCAGTACATGAGATCCAGGGGAGAAAAGGGGTATGTCGATGAACAGGGAATGCCCTCACCAGACAGAAACAGTTTTATCAGGCTGGGAAACAGCATTATCAACCATTTTGTCAAATAACATCCAATGAAAGAATTAAAGGACCTCGTGGAGGTCTCACGTTTTTACGGAGCCGACAAGAACTACACGCTCGCTGGCGGCGGAAACACCTCATACAAGAATGACGATTATATCTGGATCAAGGCCAGTGGTGCAGAGCTGGCTACGATCACCGAAGATGGTTTTGCGCAGTTGCACCGCGACAAGGTAAAGGTCGTCGGCGAAAAACAGTACAGTGATGACGAACAGGTAAGGGAGGTGGAGGTGAAGGCCGATCTGATCGCTGCCAATGTGTATCCTGAACTGGGGAAGCGACCCTCCGTTGAAACAAATTTCCACGAGTTGATCGAATATGCCTTCGTAATTCACATGCATCCCACCCATACCAACGCCCTGACCTGTGCGCAGGATGCAAAAAAGGAGACGATGCGGCTTTTCGGTGAGGAGGCCATGTATATTACCTATGCCCCGGGATACGAGCTGTTCATGAAGGTAAAAACGGCAATGAAGGATTACCGTGCAAAATTCGGCAAGGACCCGAAACTGATCTTCCTGGAAAATCACGGTGTGTTTGTAAGTGCCGATACCACCGACAAGGTAAAAGAACTTTATAGCTATGTGACAAATACGATCAAAGCTGAGATCACCAACCTGGAACCGATCAGGGACCTTGAGATCCCTTCGAATGCAGCTGAATACCTGCCGGTGATCCGCATGATGCTCTCAGAAGAGCAACCAAAGAATGCAGTGATCAAACATACAACCCTGCACAAGAACTTTTACTCCTCGCCTGAGGCATTTAAAAAGGCGTCGCTTCCGTTTACCCCCGACATCATCGTCTATTGCAAGGCTGCCTATATGTTTATTGAAGAGAGCGGCTCGGCCGAATCGATCATCTCCTCATTCAGCAAACAGCTCGGGGAGTTCAGGGAGAAGTACGGATATCCGCCCAAGATCATCGTCATCAAGGACCACGGGGTTGTTGCAGTGGAGGACAGTGCAGTCTCCGCTGAGATCGCGCTGGAGGTGTATGAGGACCTCCTGAAGGTCAGCCTCTATTCAGAATCTTTCGGCGGCCCCCACTTTCTGGAGCAGGATGAGATCGCCTTTATCGATAACTGGGAGGTGGAGAATTACCGCAGGAAAATTTCGAAGGGAGAGGGAGCCGGCAGTCCGGTTGATCAACGCGTGGTGATCGTCACGGGAGCGGCACAGGGCTTTGGTGAAGGAATTGCCGAAGACCTTGTCAGACAGGGAGCCAATGTCGTGGTAGCCGATCTGAATGCTGAGCTGGGAGAACAAACAAGTGAAAGACTGGCAGGACGATGCAAAAAGAACAGGGTGGTCTTCCATAAAACAGATGTTGGTGATCCGGAATCCGTGGAGGCGCTTGTGCGTTCAACGGTCGAACAATTCGGCGGACTGGATGTTTTGATCAGCAATGCCGGAATCCTGAATGCCGGCGGTGTGGATGAATTGGAGCCAGGGGTGTTTGATCGCATGACAAGGATCAATTACAATGCATGGTTCTATTGCACCCGCGCAGCATCAAAGATTATGAAGCTGCAGTCACAGGCACGACCCGGGTATACCATGGACCTGATCCAGGTAAACTCGAAATCCGGACTTGAAGGATCCAACAGGAACTTTGCTTATGCAGGTGCAAAATTCGGGGGGATCGGGCTGACGCAATCATTCGCCCTGGAACTGGCACCGTTCGGGATCAAGGTAAATGCAGTATGCCCTGGCAATTTCTTTGAAGGTCCGCTCTGGTCAGATCCCGAAAAAGGCCTGTTCGTACAGTACCTGGAAGCAGGGAAGGTGCCGGGAGCAAAATCGGTGGAAGATGTCAGGAAACATTACGAATCCAAGGTTCCGATGAAACGTGGCTGCAGGGTAGGGGACGTGATGAAAGCGATCTACTATATCATCGGTCAGGAATATGAAACCGGACAGGCGGTTCCGGTGACTGGCGGACAGGTGATGTTGAGATAAAGTCTTATGAATGGGACTTGGGTCAGGTTTTCGGCTAAAGCCTGATGAGCGGGACTGGCGTACTGTTCAGCATACATTATTAACTATTTCAAGTACCACCGGGACCACCCGGGAAGATGAATCAAGGAAATTATGAAAACAAAAGCAGTAAGGATTTACGGTAAGGATGACCTGAGACTGGAAGAATTTGACCTTCCTGAAATGAAGGAGGATGAGATCCTTGCACAGGTGATATCGGACAGCATATGCATGTCGTCCTACAAGGCGACGAAACTTGGGGCCGACCACAAGCGTGTACCCGACAATGTACATGAGAACCCGACGATGATCGGGCACGAGTTTTCAGGAGAGATCCTGGAGGTGGGAAGCAAGTGGAAGGAGAGTTTCAAACCGGGGGACCGATTTTCGATTCAACCTGCGTTGAATTACAAGGGGAGTTTGGATGCGCCCGGGTATTCTTTTAACTGGATCGGTGGTGATGCGACCCATGTCATCATTCCCAATGAGGTGATGGAGATGGACTGTCTGTTGCCTTATGATGGAGACGGATTTTACCTCGCCTCTCTGTCCGAACCGATGTCATGCATCGTCGGGGCTTTCCATGCCAGTTACCATACGAAATATGGCTCCTATGTCCATGACATGGGGATAAAAGAGGGCGGAACGATGGCCATCCTGGCAGGTGTGGGACCCATGGGACTGGGTGCCATCGATTATGCCATCCACAATGACAGGAAACCGTCGCTGCTGGTGGTGACCGATATAGATGAAGGACGGTTGAAGCGTGCTGCAGAGGTGCTGCCCGTGGAAGAGGCGGCAAAGAACGGGGTGGAGCTTGTGTATGTGAATACAGCGGAGCAGTCAGACCCGGTGAAATACCTGAAGTCACTTGCCGGTGGTGAGGGATTCGATGATGTGCTGGTGTTTGCCCCTGTGAAGCAGGTGGTTGAGCAAGCCGACCAGATCCTGGGATTTGATGGCTGCCTGAACTTTTTTGCCGGTCCGGCCGACCATAATTTCAAGGCGGAGCTGAATTTTTTCAATGTGCATTATGCATTTACGCATATCACGGGGACATCAGGCGGGAATACGGATGACATGAAGGAGTCGCTCAAGATGATGAGTGAGGGAACGATCAACCCGACAGCGATGGTGACCCATGTGGGCGGACTGGATGCGGTGATCGAGACGACAAAGAACCTGCCGAAAATACCTGGAGGAAAGAAACTGATCTATACCAATGTGAGTATGCCCCTGACAGCCATTGATGATTTTGAAGCGCTGGGAAAGGAGGATCCGTTTTTCGCCGACCTGGCCGGAATCGTTGAAAAGTACAATGGTTTGTGGTCGGTTGAGGCGGAGAAGTACCTCATGGCCAACGCGAAACCGATTTAGGATCACCAGTTCAGCACCTCTTCCGGGGCTTCGGAGAGATCTTTTGCAATCCAGTCGGCTTCAGACAATTCTTCAGTTGAGAATGTGGTTGTAAGGGCCAAAACCTTTGCGCCTGCAGCTTTGCCGGCGCTCACCCCGCTGACAGCATCTTCGATCACAAGGCAGTTTTCAGGATTTGCATCCACACGACGTGCAGCTTCCAGGAAGATATCAGGCTCCGGTTTCAGGTGTTTGATGTCCTGTCCGTTCACCGTCGCGTCAAAGGTGGAAACCGGGATGCCGATCTCATCCAGGTTGATCTCCATCTTCACCCGGTCGGCACTCGTGGCAACGGCAATTTTGAGATTCCGTTTCTTACATTTCTTAATTATAGAAAGGACCCCGGGAAGTGGTTCGATCTTCCCGTGGATCAATGATGCATAAATCTCGTAGGTGCGGGCTTTGTCCTTATCCAGGTCAAAGGGAATGTCGTTTTTTTCAGCCACCCCGCCGAGATACCGGTTTTCACCCATCCCGGTGAATTCAAGGAAATCATCAGGGTCCACTTCATATCCCTTTTCGCGGAACATCATTACCCCTGCCCTGTTGATATATGCCTCCGATTCCAGGAGTACACCGTCCATGTCGAACAATACTGCTGTTATTTTCATGTGCCTTTATTTTCAATGATTGCTTCTACCTCCTGGAACAGTGAACGGTCCTTTGTCGGATCGAAATTACAGTGTTCCCTTAGTATCCTGATGGGATCTTCCTTGTATCTGTTCCTGAATTTGCGGTCTTCCGGAAACATTTTACCCTGGTCGTCTACAGCGTTGAAGGAGCAGCCCCTGACCCAGGCCCTGAGGATGAGGTCATGATCGAGTCCGGCCCTGGCAGCCTGTTCAGCAGGGATCATCAACCTGTCATCTCGTGCCAGTTTGCGGCCAATGTCACACCCCACCCGGTATATGGTGTCGCCCAATGCTTTGTTTGCAAAACGGTCCAGCAGGTCATCGATATGGGCCGACAATTCCTCCATGGTGAACTCGGAAGGGTAGAGATGTTGGAGGATGTGCGCCGATTCGAGCATGGTGGCACGGGTGATTTCGAACAGATCATGTTGATCAAGTGCCTCCCATGTGGTTTTTGTTTCCGGGTAGAGGGCATTGCAGTGGTAAGCAAGTACAGCATGACCGAGGTTGTGTATAAAAATCTTGCGGTCGACCCATGCCTTCATGTTCTCCTTTGGGTCCAGGCTGGAGACATCAGGGATCCCGGCCCGGAAGGCCCTTGCGTCGACGATCAGGTCGTTGTATGGTTCGGCAAATACAGAGAGCGGGTCCTGTTGGGTCTGCTCCTCCGTCATCAAAGGTACCATCTTACCGATGCTGGTTTCTACAAAACCGACATATGCTTCAACCGGAACATCAGGGATCCTGCGTGCGATCTCTGCAGAGAGCAGGGATGCTGCGTCTCTTACATTTTCTGCGAGGATGATATCCACGGGAGCACCAGGTATCTCGGTATAACGGTTTTTAATTCCACGGGCAAGGATACGGGCAAGTTTGAGCAGACTCTTTTTCCCCACGGAGATCGAGATGATATCTGTCACCATGATCGCATTGATGACCTTCCTGGTGGCGGTAACATCGATGGCTGAAATTTGATCAACCGTATATCTCTCCTCTTTTTCATCCGATTTGATGATGACATCATAAGAGCCGGCTTCATTGATCGACTTCACCACGCAGGGATCAATATCCACGAAAATAATCTCATATCCCGCCTTGCTGAATACCTGGGCGATAAACGATCTCCCGATCTTGCCTGCTCCAAATTGTAATAGTTTTTTCATGTATCTTTTCAGGTGCCCTGGTTCCTGTATTCCTGGTAAAAGTGTTCAATTTTTTTCAATTTCTCACCAGCTTTGGATTCTAAATAGGTTCCTCCAATATATGAACAGGCAAATCCCCCTGAGACGATTCCCCAGGCACAAGCCTCTTCAAGATCTGGTCTGCTTTTGCCGGAAAGCATCTGCCTGGCAATGGAATAGATGACGCCACCCGCAAAATTATCTCCGGCACCTGTGGTATCGCCCACAGATTTTTTTCCAAGCATTTCGGTAATGGCTTTGCTGACCGGCAACCTGTAGTGTATCCTGGTCCGCCTGCTCCTGCCTTCCTGCGTAACCAGGACCACTGGCCTTGTTCCGTCGGTGATAATGAATGACCCCAACTCACTCTGCTCAAAGCAGGCAATGGCATCCTCTTTTGAGGCTGTACCACTGATTTTAAGTGCTTCATCCCGGTCCATGATAAGCAGGTCGATATACCTGAAGGCATCATGCCCTCTTCCAAGCGGCCAGGGTTTGCCAGGGTTTTTATGCTCATTCCTGAAATCGAAAACGGTGTTAACGATCCTGAATGTATGTTTCGAAGTACGCCGGAGAATTTCGTCCATTCCATCATGTAACCCGGGGACAAGGGCTGTACCCCCCAATGCCAGGATGTCTGAACTGAAAAAGCCGGGAGGCAGATCAGAAACTGTCAATTCACCTGCTGCCCCGATATTATTGATAAAGGTCCGTTCACCATTCCCGCCATCATATCCGGGGTCTGAGAGCACATAGGTAAAAGGCGTTCGTTCAGGTCTCTCAATGAGGTTGGTGCCTTTCAGCGGTGTCCTGGAGATGAATTCCCTGATCATTTCTCCCGCCCGGTCTTTCCCCGTGGCTGCAATAAATTGAAACTTTGCCTGTCTGCCGAGCAGTTGTGCCGCATGGATCACCGAAACAATGGATGGTCCGCCGAGGTTTTCAGCAGTTGGGGGACGTCCCCCTGTGATCTCACTGATGATCGTATCAATGGATTCTGAAGTAAACTGTTCAAGTTCAGAAAGAAAGACCAGCTGTCCGGGTACAAGTCCGCCATCCCCGGGACGGATGCTTTGGTATTTTCTGAAGGCTTCCCTTGCAAAATCAACCGGGCCGTAGAGGTAATCCACCAGGGTGCATCCGGTTGCTGAGATGGTCAGTTCAGCCATAATCAGTTGATAATCTTTTCGGTGTTCAGTAGTAATCTGGTTTTCTCCTCCGAAAAATACTACAATCGACCGTAGATACAAAACAGGGGATTACACCCCCAGGCTGTTACGAAGGATCGCCCTTTCTGACGACCAATCCGTGACAGGTTGATATCCCTTAAGCGGCAGGATCTTCTGGTGGATGGCATCGATGATCCATTCGGCCTGGGGGAAGAAATAGTCTTCAAGTTCATGAGCCGGAACGATCCAGTTTCTCGAACCTACCACTACGGGGGGTGCATCCAGTTCATCAAATGCCAGCTCAGATATCGTCTGCGCCATCTCCTTCATGAAAGCGCCTCTCGTGGAGGCATCACCGGTGATCACGATACGTCCTGTTTTTTTCAGGGAGGCGATCACGGGTTCATAATTGAACGGGACAAGTGACCTTGCATCAATTACTTCGGCAGACAAACCGTGATCGGATTCAAGCTTGTCGGCTGCTTCTATTGCCCTGTAAAGCGTTGCCCCGATGGATAGAATGGTCACATCCTTTCCCTGTCGCTTGACATCAGGTTCTCCCAGCGGAATCTCGTAATAAGATTCAGGAACCCCCTCTTTATGGAACATTTCACCGATATCGTAGATGCGCTGACTCTCGAAGAAGATTACAGGGTCGGTTCCCTGCAGCGCAGCATTCATCAGACCCTTGGCATCATAGGGGGTCGCTGGAAATACCACCTTGAGTCCGGGAATATGGGCGGTAAGTGCTGTCCAGTCCTGTGAGTGTTGTGCACCGTATTTGGATCCGACCGATACCCTGATCACAACGGGCATCTTGATGATGTTCCCACTCATGCTTTGCCATTTGGGCAGCTGGTTGAACACCTCGTCACCCGAGCGTCCGAGAAAATCACAGTACATGATCTCCGCGATTACCCTTCCGCCCGACATCCCGTAGCCAATGGCTGTACCTACAATAGCCCCCTCTGAGATCGGGGAGTTGAACAGCCTGTGATATGGGAGAGATTCGGTCAGACCACGGTAGACGGCGAATGCGCCTCCCCAGTCCCGGTTCTCTTCACCATACGCCACCAGTGTCGGGTCCTTGTAAAAACGGTCAATGATCGCCTCAAAAAGGCCGTCACGGAGCTGGTAGGTCTTCACCTTCGAGAATGGTTTTCCATCCTTATCGAATGCATAACGCTCTTTCTTCTTCAATGCCTTGACCCTTGGATTCTCTTCCATTGGCATCAATACTTCCGGGTCGCGATCCTCCATGCTGTCCACCGAACCGTTGGAAAAGATCATTTCGCCAATCTGTTCAGGGTTGCTTACGAGGTCCATGCGCGGAGAAACTTTTTCGTCAATGGCAAGACCAAGCGCCTTTTTTGTAAACCCGGTAATCTTCTCATCGATCCTGTCCAGCTCCGCTTCACCGGTGATCTTGTGTTCAATAAGTTTTTTTCTGAAGGTGACGATCGAATCCACAGATTGCCATGCTTCGATCTCCTCCCGTGTCCTGTATGACGAGGCATCGGAAGGGGAGTGTCCACTGAACCGGTAGGTGAGTGTATCCAGCAATACAGGTCCCCGCTTCTCCTCCAGGATCTTCTTCTTTCTTTTAAAGGCATCGATGACAGCCAGCGGATCATACCCATCGATGCGCTCCGAATGCATCATTTCGGGGTTTACACCGGCACCCACACGTGCGAGCATGTCATACCCCATGGTCTCCCCACGTGTTTGTCCGCCCATGCCGTACTGGTTGTTCATGAAGTTGAATATCATCGGTAATCCGCCCTGCTGATCACCCTCCCAGAGGGTCCGGAACTGGTCCATGGTAGCAAAGCTGATCCCTTCCCACACCGGTCCACATCCCATGGAGGCATCGCCGATATTGGCCACAACAATCCCTTTTTTACTGTTCACCTTTTTGTATAGTGCAGCTCCCACCGCAATGTCTCCCGAGCCTCCGACGATGGCATTGTTGGGATAAACACCGAACGGGGTGAAGAACGCGTGCATGGATCCACCCAGTCCCTTGTTAAATCCTGTTTCGCGGGCAAATATCTCTGCGAGGGTGCCATATACAAGGAAATCGATGGCAAGGTCCTCCGCTTCTCCATTGTTTTCTTTTTCCACGATCCTGAGCGCAGCACCATCAAAATGCTTCTCCATGATCTGCATCAGCGCTTTGTCAGTAAGCTGGTGAATGGCCGACAGCCCCTTCGCCAGGATCTCGCCATGGGACCTGTGTGATCCGAAGATGTGATCTTCCACGTCAAGGGCGTGCGACATCCCCACAGCCGCAGCCTCCTGTCCGATCGATAGGTGCGCCGGCCCGGGGTGGTTGTAGCTGATGCCCTGGTACTCCCCCGTGGTTTTGATGAGATTCAGCATTGTCTCAAATTCCCTGATCAGCTGCATGTCACGATAGATCCTGACGAGGTCTTTTTTACTGAAATCCTTTTTCGCTTCATCGAATGGTTTGTCATACGCATTCACCGGGATTTCGCCGAATGTGATTGTGGTCCTCTCCCTTGATTTCAGGGGGTCTATAAATTGTGATTTAGGCATGGATATTAAAGTTTTGGGTCAAAATTCGATATACGGTCACAAACACTTTTCAAAAATGCGGATGCGGGAGCTCCGTCGACCGCCCTGTGGTCATAAGTCAGGGAAAGTCCTAGGTAGGGGACGAACCCGATGGTTCCATCACCAAGGTCCGCCGGCCGTTGCGTGATGGTGTTGATCCCCATGATCCCACACTGGGGCAGGTTCAGGACAGGCGTAAACATTTCGATCCCATATGCGCCGAGATTTGATACGGTGAAAGAGCCGGCTGTGGGAGCCAGCAGATCAGGATCGATCGTGCCATTCCGGCAACTCTCTGCCAGTTCACGCAATGATTGTCCGAGTCCGCCCAGTGTAAAACGGTCTGCATTTTTCAATACAGGAACCATCAGTCCGCGTTCCGTATCTACGGCAATGCCCATGTGAACCCCGTGAAATGATCTTGTAGTGTCATCCAGGAAATGGGCATTCATTTCAGGGTGTGCTTTGAGGGCATCCACGATTGCGTAGCAGATCATGTCATTCAGGGTAGTGGTAGAAGGGAGGCGCTCCTCTTTTTGGGCTTTGATCAGTTTTCTTAAGTTCAGGATCTTGCGCGCATCGGTGCTTGCATGATGCGTGAGCTGTGCTGAATGCTGAAGGGAACGCTGCATGTTCTTCGCAATGATCTTCCTGATATTCGACAATGTTTTGTCGGTATATTCCCCTTCCGGGGTTGGTGCCTGAGCTTTACTGGCATCAGGTTGCGCTCTTTTTGTTATTTCTGACCGCTCAGATGCGGCGATAACATCGTCGGAGATGATCCTTCCGTTCGGACCTGAGCCATGGAGCAGGCCGATATCCACACCGAGGTCGGTTGCCATGTTCCTTGCCCTGGGGGAGATCCGCAGACGATCACTGCCTTTAGTGACTGACTTCTCCCTGGCTTTTGAGGTTTGCTCATTCCGGTGTGTTGCCACATGCGCTTCACCTGGCTTTTCAGGTGTGTCTGCCGTCGAGCTGGCAGTTGCTCCTTTGTCACCTCCCTCCTCCAGGAGTCCGGATATGTCTTCACCCTCTTTCCCGATAATTGCTACGGTGGAAAGCACGGGCACTTCATCTCCCTCTTCGAAAAGGATCTCCAGGAGTTTTCCATTCGCCCCGGCAGGCTCGTCAAAGGCCGCCTTATCTGTTTCATAGGAAAATAGCAGGTCACCCTCTTCGACCTGGTCCCCCTTCTGCTTCAACCACTGTGTGATGATGCAGGTTTCAACCGACTGCCCCTGCCTGGGCATCAATACTGCTTCAGCCATAACCTGTTGTTATTTTGTTCGGATTAACTTGTAAATACATGTTAGTTCAAAGAAAATGAATATTTTTATTTTTTGCAAGAATAATCATATATTTGATAAGATTTGTGGTTGCCTTTACGCAGCCTGTATATACAAGTAAATATCTTTCAGATGAATAAACAGGCATTGCCTCACTACAAGCGATTGTACGAGGATCTTCGGAAACAGATCGTTGACGGGGTGTACAAGGAGGGAGACCTGCTGCCTTCAGAGAATGATTTGTGCAGTCTGTATGGTGTTACCCGACCAACCGTACGCCAGGCGCTATCTGCGCTGGTATCGGATGGATTCATTCGAAAGCACCAGGGGAAGGGAAGTATCGTCCACAAGCTTCCGAAGGGCATTGGTATACTGTCCATCGCGGGTACCACCAGCGCCCTGGGAGCAAGAAATATCAAGAGTGAATTGCTGGAAAAACCGACGGTGGAGAACTGGCCGGATCCCTTTATGTTTCACCTGGGTGAGCATGAACGCACCAGTGGCTGTGTAAAACTCAGAAGGATCAGGTATTTCAGCGGGGCCCCCATCTTCTACGACATTAATTATTTACCGAATATCAACCTGGGACGTTTCACTTCCCGGTCGTTTGAAAATCGATCCCTGTTTGATATTTTGCGGGTCCACTATGGAATTGAGATTATCGGTGGTGAACAAAAACTGAGGGCCATATTATCAGATAAGGAATTAAGTGACTATCTTCGCATCGATCAGGATAGACCCGTTTTGCACCTCGAACGAAGGTTTGATACCAGCAGACCGGGATATTCAATTTATTCGTCGATTTACTGCAATACCGCGGACCAGGCTGTCTACGGTATTTTTTAAAATAGGATAGTATGAAAGAATGGCTTAAATCAAACAAAAAGGTAACGCGGGTGATCAAAGATGTTGCCGAACTGGCAAATTATCTCTGGCAGCGGGGATGGGCGGAAAGAAACGCCGGCAATATCTCCTACAACCTCAGCGGTATGATCCAGGAGGATTTGAGTAACATGGATGAATACCCGGTGTTTGGTCTGGACAGAGGCTATCCCGAACTTGGCGGTGGTTATTTCTTTGTCACGGGAACGGGGAAGCGGATGCGTGACCTGGCGAGAAACCCGATGAAAAACGCCTGTATCATTAAAGTGAGTGACGATGGCAGGCATTACCACATCATTTCCAGGAACAAGAAAAACCTGTATGATTTCAGACCGACCTCAGAATTGCCTACACACCTGGCCATCCATGAACAGTTAAAATTAAATGACTCCCCAAACAGGGCGGTGGTCCATACGCATCCAAACGAACTGGTTGCACTGACCCAGATCAAGGAATTCCAGCAGGAGAAAGAGTTGAACAGAATTCTGTGGGGCATGCACCCGGAAGCCATTGTCTTTGTACCCAATGGACTTGCATTGGTCCCCTATATTCTTCCAGGGACCGAAACAATTGCTCAGGCAACACTTGACAGACTGAGCGATTCAGAGGTGATCATGTGGGAAAAGCATGGTACTTTCGCAGTTGGAGAGGATGTGCTGGATGCATTCGACAAGATCGATATCATGTCGAAATCGGCACGGATTTTTTTCATGGTCAGACAGGCAGGTTATGTGCCGGAAGGGCTGACTGATGAGCAGATCAATGAATTAAAAAAGAAGTTTCACCCGGAGAATTAACAGGAGATGCCGAAACAGGAATTATTAGCATTTGATCTTGGCGCGGAGAGTGGGAGAGCGATCCTGGGTACGCTGCTTGAACGGGAGCGTCTGGAGATGAATGAGATTCATCGTTTTTCAACCGGTCAGCTCTCCATAGATAAACACTATTACTGGAATGTATTCCGCTTTTACGAGGAGATCGTTCACAGTCTGCATAAATGTGTCGTTGAACTGAACAAAATTCCACAAAGTATTGGCGTTGATACCTGGGGCGTAGATTTCGGACTCATTGGAAGTGACGGCTCCATTCTGAGAATACCATACAGCTACCGGGATCCGATGACAGAGACCTCCATGCCTGCTTTCCTGGAACGCATGGGGCGGACGGAGATCTATGAGCGGACAGGCATAGCGCTTCATAAATTCAATACCCTGTACCAGATCTATGCGATGAACATGGCCAATGATCCGGTCCTCGGAATGGCTGAAAAGCTCCTGTTCATGCCGGATCTGTTGAACTACATGCTCACAGGTGAGGCGAAATCAGAATTCACCTTTGCGACGACCTCTCAACTGTACAACCCGGTAACCCGGTCCTGGGACGAGGAGATCATCAGGAAGCTGGCCATCCCGAAAGAGCTGTTGCAGGAGGTAGTAAACCCGGGAACGGTGATCGGACTCCTGAACCAGAAGATCAGCAGATCCATCGATGTAGAGGGGATCAAGGTGATCGCTGTAACTTCGCATGACACAGCATCTGCCATTGCCTCTGTTCCCGCAGAAGGTGACGATTGGGCCTATATCAGCTCAGGAACATGGTCCCTGATGGGGGTGGAACTCAAGGAGCCGATCATCAACCAACGCTCCATGCTCTTTAACTTTACCAATGAAGGAGGAGCTGACGGGACTTTCCGCTTCCTTAAGAACATCATGGGACTCTGGGTCCTGCAGGAGTGTAAGCGATCCTGGGAAAAATCAAAGGGTGAGATGGAGTACCCTGATATTATCCTGGAAGCGCAGAAAGCAACACCATTCTCAGCAATGATCGATCCCGATTATGCAGGATTCTATAATCCGCTTGATATGCCGGCAGCAATTGATACATTTTGCAGGCAGACCGGGCAAGTGTCCCCAAAATCGGTGGGGACCATCGCACGGACAGTGCTGGAAGGGCTTGCACTAAAATACAGGATGGTGCTGGATCAACTCGAACTTGTTACCGAAAGAAAAATCAACGTGATCCATATCATCGGGGGAGGGACGAAAAACGAATTATTGTGCCAATTCACGGCCAATGCCACGGGAAGAAAAGTGGTGACCGGACCTGTGGAGGCGACAGCGGTCGGTAACCTCCTGATCCAGGCGGTCGGACATGGCTACCTGGAAGATCTCGGACACCTGAGAAGGGTGGTGAAAAACTCGTTTGATTTGATGACCTATACACCCGAAGATTCGGAATTATGGGAAAATGCCTATAAAAAATTTCAGAATATCGCGAAGCAAAACTAACTTTACAGCAACTTAACCAATTACTGCTAACATTTATGAAAGCTGACAAAACAATTAATGATGCCTATCAACTGGCAAGGGAAAGGTATGCCCGTTTGGGAGTGGACACCGAAAAAGCCATGGAGGCATTGAGACAGATCAGCCTCTCCCTTCACTGCTGGCAGACCGATGACGTTGCCGGTTTTGAAAAACCCGATGCAAGTCTCTCTGGCGGAGGCATCCAGGCAACAGGTAACTATCCCGGTAAAGCAAAATGTATTGACGACGTGCGGGCTGACATGGAAAAGGTCTACACACTGATCCCGGGAAAACACCGGTTTAATATGCATGCGTCATATGGTGACTTTGGAGATACATTTGTGGATCGAAACGAAATTGAAACGAGCCATTTTACCTCCTGGGTCGATTGGGCAAAATCAATCGGTATCAAACTCGATTTTAACTCCACCTGCTATTCACATCCAAAAGCGGATGATGGTTATACACTGAGCAGCCTGGATCCGGATATCCGGGAATTCTGGAAAGAACATGTCAGCAGGGCCAGGAAGATCAGTGCATACCTGGGTCGGGAGACCGGCTCACGGTGTATCCATAATGTATGGGTGCCTGATGGTGCCAAGGACCTGACTGTAAATCGCCTGAGACACCGCGAACTGCTGCGGGACTCTCTTGACGAGGTATTTGACACAGCATATGATCCGAACGAAATGGCCGACTCCATCGAATCCAAACTGTTCGGCATAGGCAGTGAAGCTTACGTGGTTGGATCTCATGAGTTCTATATGGCTTATGGCATCTCCCGTGACAAAATGATCTGTATCGACATGGGACACTTCCACCCAACCGAACAGGTGGGGGACAAAATTCCATCACTGTTTACATTTGTTGATGAACTGATGTTCCACTTCAGCAGGGGACTCCGCTGGGACAGCGACCATGTAGTGATCCTTAATGATGATCTTGAACTGGTAACACATGAGATCATTAGAGCCAATGCCTTATCGAAAGTAAATGTCGGACTTGATTTTTTCGATGCAAGCATCAACAGGGTGGGGGCTTATGTGATTGGAACGCGTGCCACGCAGATCAGTTTCCTGAAGGCGCTGCTGGAACCCACCGAGATGATCAGGAACTACGAGAATGAAGGCAAAGGCTATGAAAAACTTGCCCTCATGGAGGAGATGAAGCTGATGCCGTATGCCGATGTCTGGAATTACTTCTGCATGCAGCAAGAGGTGCCCTCAGGCATCAATGC
>CAKZNC010000062.1 GCA_937129385.1 uncultured Bacteroidota bacterium | reverse complement strand
GGCCCATATATTAACTTTCCTGAGGTTCCCGATGAGGCCTGATTTCACCAGCTTAATACTTTCGATGAATGCCGGGTTGCTGCGTTGCTGCTGCCCCACCTGGACCACCCTGTCATAGTAGCTTGTTGCAGCCACCATGATATTACATTCCTCGATGGTGTTGGCCATTGGCTTCTCCACATAGACATCTTTTCCTGCTGCAACAGAATCGACCAGTTGCAGGCAATGCCAGTGATCTGGGGTTCCGATGATCACCACATCGATATCTTTCTGTTCCAGCATCTTCCGGTAGTCGGTATAGAGTTTTGGTGACTGTCCGTACTCCTTTTTCACTTCGGCGGCGCGGTCGTTCAGGATATTTTCATCAATGTCACAAAGGGCAACACAATTGGTACCTTCGTACTCCATGTGATCTTTCAGGCTTCCGAATCCACGGCTCCTTGCACCGATGAGGGCAACGTTGATCTGGTCACTCGGAGCAGGTTTTCCAAAGACAGTAGATGAGGGCAATACTGTTAATGCACCTATGCCAGCTGTAGCAGCGGAGGTGTTCCTGATAAAATCTCTTCTTGAATGTTTGTTGGTTTTCATCGTAGGTTAGAATTGGTTAAGAAATTACACGATGAAAATAGTGATTTTTTAGGAAAGGAGAAATGGTTTATGCATAGTTCACAAACACAGGAAATACAATTACCTGTGTAAAGTTCATTATTAATGCATGCACAAGTTATCCTGAATATCCGGGAAAGTCAATAACTGTGAACTGATTATTATTTCATAACCAGTTCATTACAGGAATTCTCACTGAATAATTATCTAGGATTCATCCTTATGCTGAATACCCTCTTCCGATAACTCCAGGTCAAATTCAATTCCGCCGGTCCATGTTGCCACCCAGTTATAGATCGCGCAGGATATGGCTGTCATAATAAACCCGACAATTCCATACATGAACGGCATAACAATGATTAAACCCACACCTCCCAAAGCAAAGCCAGGCATTTGAGATCCTCCGACAGCTCCCATAAATAGTGCCATAGGTATGATGAAAATCAATGTAGTAAAGAAAAGAACAATTGCTGAGATAAGTGATGTTTGCACGATTCCGAATCTTTTATTGCGCTGTTTAGTCATTTTGATTTATTGAATGGTTTAACAATTAGTGCTACTTATTATGTGTTGCTAAAAAGTGACATCAAACCCGATATTCATGCTTTTCATCAGGGGGTAATTATAAAAATCCTTTATTTCCGGATCAATCTCCCTGATCAATTCATCTGCAATGGTGAACAGGTTATGGCCGGATGCCGTAAACCTGATTTTTTCAATCCTAAACCTTTTCAGCCAATTTTTTGCTATTGAATAGCCCATGGTGAGGTTTTTCACCCTGAGGTAGCTGGCATTTCTGGTCCATATACGGTTGGGACGATACATGGCTCCAACATCCCCAATATACCTTGTTACAGGCCATTTGCCGGATTGATAATTTTGATTTTCTTCTATGGTCCAGGCATCATAATACGTGGCAGGCACATTTCCTGCACGATGAATAAACAGGAGATAGCCATCGTTGAGACTACGTGTATATTTCCCGGCTCCCTGCATTAAAAGTGAAAAATCAAAATTCCTCCATTGCGCCTTGAATATCAATCCGTAATGCAGCTTAGGAGTTTCATCCATGAAAAGTGGCTGCATGTCCTGCTCATTGATGACCCCGTCACCATTCAGATCCTTGTACCTGTAATCTCCCGGTAATTCAGCTTCATTCCCTCTGTTCCTATTCTGAGGGGGAGCGTGCAGGATCTCCTCTGCATCCGTGAATTGTCCTTCCAACTCATACCCCCATAGCACATCGGCATACCTGTATGATCTCCCGTACCGCCACCTGTCATATGAGTTTTTATACTGATTAACATCGAATTGCAATAGCATATGCCGGACAAATGCCAGGTTTATGGACATGCACAAACTGATATTACCAACATTTTTGTTGATGCTTATTTCGGTTTCAAATCCTTTAAGGAGATCTGAAGGCTGAATCACCTCTTCCTCCGGGGGGGAGCCCGGAGTCGTTACCACCCTATCGCGATGTATTCCCAGCCGTTTCTTTTGAAATAAGACCATTTTGACCATCATTTGATTATTCAGTAAGACGGATTCAATTCCGATCTCGCTGTTTACTGCGGTTACAACCGGAATATACCAGGACGAAGTTTCCGGGAATAGCTGTTTGTAGATTTTTCCTTCAGTCTTCCCAAATGAAACAAAAAGTCTTGCTGAAGAGATGACATTTTGCATTTTCTGAAAAAATGCCTCCTCGGAGACGTTCCAGGCCGCAGCGGCCATATATGAATCCCTCCTTTGATCCATTGTTGGTTCGAGGGGATTTCTATCCACTCGGAATGCTGATTCAACTATGTAGCGACCCAACAAGTTATATTCCACGGAACCATATAAGGATCTGCGGTCTTCTTGATTTGTAAAATGACTATACATGCTCGTATCAAGGAATACAATTCTCCCCTGATTATCCGCGTATCCAGTTGAAGTTGTTTCCCTGTCAACATCATATCTGTCTGCTTCAATTCCGAATACGACCTCCAGGTGATGCATGCCGACTGTTCTGCTATTAAATCTTGCCTGTAACCTGTAATTGTCTTGCAGATAATCCTGAAAGTCATTAATCAATTCAGCAGAGTAATGCCTGGAACTGTCATATTCTCCAGAAATTTCATCGTAATTATATAAATAATTTGGCTGACTTTTACCACTCATATCCATTTGAGATATGTCTGTCGCATAACGACCTTCAAGGAAGAGTCCGTTTAAAAAAGGTATCTCATAGCTAACAGATACAGCCGTTCGAAAATCCTTATGGACCTTATTATTCTGCCCGAATATTTCTGCATCAGATGATGCCATGGGATTAATTTCAAAGGGAAGAACTCTACGAAGCAGTTCCCGTTCGCCGTTGGTATATATATCTTCTGTCGGTTGTGCGTACATTGCTGATTTGTATATTTGACGGAAAGCTGTTATTGGCTCATAAGTTTTACCTTGTATACCCTCAACATTCAGCCGCATCTCCAGTCCACGCAGTGGCCTGAAACTGAAGTTGGTCCGGAACCTGTACAACTCATACCCGAGGTCCCTGCTTTTCAGGATGCCCTTATCCTCCTGCAATCCAAGACTTACATAATAGTCAAGTTTTGCTGTTCCCCCGTTAACTGATAGCGTATGTGACTGTAACATGGTATTTCTCTTGAATACCTCATTAAACCAGTTGGTCCCTTTGTATCCCTGCAAACCTCTTCTGTAAGCATCCAGCATAACACTGTCATAAAGAGGATCCAGTTGCTGAAAGCTGCGGGCGCGATTCACCATCACCGCGTACTGGTATGCATCGGCCATCCTGGCAAGGGCAACCGGATTCTGAACCCCTACAGAGGATTGAAAATTAATTTCCGGCCTTCCTCTCCTGCCGTTTTCAGTTGAAATCTCTATTACACCGTTTGTCCCCCATCCCCCATATACAACGGCAGCATTGTTTTTTAATACCCTGACCGTACTGATATCATTAGGATTGATCATGTTAAGGGTTGTGATATCATGACAGATCACGCCGTCGATGACCAACAGCGGAGTGTTATTCCCCCAGATACTCAGATCTGCATCAAAATAGCCGGGCTGACCGGAATTGTGCCGGATCATCAGGCCCGGTATCCTGCCTTGCAGAAATTGGGTTAAGGAATGACGGACGCCCGGGGGTACATCTTCAATTCTAAGCAGTGATTGTGATGTGGCATGCTTTTCACTATCGAGAGAATCCGGTGGAGCCACAGCTTTTTTTTCAAGGGAGTGAAGGTCAATTTGTATTCCTGAAGTTTTGGCGGCCCTGCATGGAAACACACACAAGATAAATACAAGACCGGTAATAACAGATATCCTGTTCATTTGTCGGGGTGGTTAAATTCCAATTACAAGGTAGTGATTTTTGGGAAAAGGAGAAATTGAAAGGTTCGCTGCGCGAATGAGGGGTGGTTGCACAGGGGTACGCTTTGCTCACCTGGGATGAACCGCACAGTAGCGCAGAGTTGGCACAGAGTTGAAGTAAAAACGCAGTATCCGCACACCACATACCGCATACCGCATAGCACTTTACTTCACCATCACCATGGTTGCTCCGTACCCATATTCCTTGAAAGAGGCATCCTGGTAGCGGAGTGATTTGTATTCGGTATCGAGGATGTTCCGGATCTTATGCTTCAGTCTTCCATTGCCTACGCCGTGAATAAATACGATCTTGCCGGTTTTATGGATGATGGCACTTTCAAGAGCAGTCCGGAAACGGGAGATTTGTATGTCCAGGATCTCGCTGGATTCCAAACCTGAAGGATCATTGTCCGTAAGATTTCCAATATGCAGATCCACCTCCTCGATTCCCGGTGGTTTTGGTTTCTTTTCGGGCTTGACATCGCCTTTGGTGAACATGGCATTTTTCAATTCATCAGCATCAAATTCGATTTCCGGCGGTGCTGTAGGTTTGCGCCAATCATAGAGGGAGTATGATACTACCTTTTCCAGGAAATAGTCACTCTCTTTCCTGTTGCTGCCATCATACAATTCATCTGCAGATATCCTCACCAGTGCATCAAGCGGCGGGAGATGATGATAGAATCCCGCATTAAAAAAAAGGCCTTGTATCCTGAAATACTCTTCGTCCGTGACATTGCCCGGACGGTAGGATCCCAGGTTGATCTTGATCCCTGGTTCGATCGAGTCTTCGCTGAACAGGACCATCTCTCCCTCCTGCTGACGTGCGATCGTATACTTAAAGTGATAGGAGGAACTATTGACCAGGTAGACACCGAAATCGGCACTCTGCTCATCGGGCAGGAATGCAAGCATTAATTCCTCATCCTCCTGCGGAGTTTCCACGGTGCTGTCCTCCACCTGTTCACTGAAATATTTTACCTTTTCTTCCGATTCCTGCTCCTCCTCTTCAAACTCCTCCTTTGTGTACATCCCAGCATCCACCACCAGGTCACGGATCATCCAGGGCACCTCGAATCCTCCTTCCACCTGCACCAGGGCCGTTTTCTGGTCCACGATCCTTGTTACCTCTCCCGAACCGGTATCATTCAAAAATTTTACCTTGTCTCCAACCTTGATCTTCATTACGCTTTATATTAAAATATCTATTTGAACCTGTCAGGATGCTGCCTGTGCCAGATACATGGATCCTTGCTGCTTACCTGAACTATTCTGCAAATTTAGCTAATTTTGTCACCTGTGATGATGAAAATGAGAAAACCCGGTCACATACCCATCGATGCATATGATTATCCACTGCCGACAGACAGGATAGCGAAATATCCTGTAGCCGACAGGGCGGGATCGTCATTGCTACTTTACAGGGCGGGACAGATCTCTCACAGAAAATTCAGGGAGATACCCAGTCTGCTGGATGACGATGACAGCCTCTATTTCAATGTCACCAGGGTGGTACAGGCAAGATTGATTTTCAGAAAGGAGACCGGCGGACGCATTGAGATATTTATACTTGAGCCACATCAACCTGCAGACCATCAGCTGGCATTCGCTTCAAACGGTCCGGTTGCATTTACCTGTCTTGTTGGAAATGCCCGGAAATGGAAGCAGGGAACATTATCGCTCTCTTCCGAAGATTTCAACCTGGAGGCAGAACAGGTTGGCAGGCAGGATGATAAGTTCATCATCAGGTTCAGTTGGGATGCCCCGGGAGCTTCGTTCGCGGAAATACTTGAGAAGGCAGGCTCCACACCGATCCCTCCCTACCTGGACAGGGAAGCTGAAAGCAAGGATATGGAAACGTACCAGACGGTGTATGCCAAACAGGACGGATCGGTAGCAGCACCCACGGCAGGATTGCATTTTACAGACCAGGTGATGGATGAGCTGGATCAAAAGGGGATCTCGATCGGGGAACTCACTCTGCATGTCGGGGCCGGGACCTTTATACCGGTGAAGGAGGAAAATGCCGTGCGCCATTCCATGCACGCTGAAATGGTGACGGTGAGCCGCGGGGCGATCAGGTCGCTCCTGGAAAAGCGACGGAGAATCGCTGTGGGAACAACGAGTACACGCACCCTCGAATCGCTTTTCTGGCTTGGAGTCAGGGCGCTTACTGAAAAAGAATTTTCTTTCGAAGAGCTGTCACTGGACCAGTGGGAAGTGTATGACCTGGATGGATCTGTTTCACTGGAAGCAGCGGCAGGAGCATTGCTCCGGAGAATGGAGGCTGAACGGCGGGAATCCGTATCATTCAGCACACGCATCATGATCACTCCCGGGTATGAATTTAAGGTGATTGATGGGCTGGTAACGAATTTCCACCAGCCGAAAAGCACTTTGTTGCTGCTGATCGCGGCTTTGGTGGGGGATGACTGGAAAGAGATATACAGGTTTGCCCTGGAGAACGGATTCAGGTTTTTGAGTTACGGGGATAGTAGTTTGTTGATTCCGTAGGTATGCTTACGCCTGGAGTGATGGTAGCTACCGCATAGCGTATAAACCGCAAAGTGCGCAGAGTACGACGCAGAGATCGCAGAGGATATTTTAATTACCGGGCCCCTGCATACCGTATTACAAACTGAGTCTACGCAGCAACGCGGCAAATCCTTCGATATCTTCCTCCTGGGTGTCAAATGAGCACATCCAGCGGACCTCAGAGGTATCTTCATCCCACACATAAAAGAAGAATTCTTCCTGCAGCCTGGGAATATGGTCTTTCGGGATCGTGGCAAATACAGCATTGGCCTGCACTGGTCGTGTCACCTTCACACCGGGAATAGCCTTCACAGCCTGGTGAAGAAGTCTGGCCATGCGGTTTGCATGTTCCGCATTCTTCATCCACAGATCGTTCTCCAGGTAGGCATCGAACTGGGCTGCGATGTACCTCATCTTTGAGGCCAGCTGCATTCCCTGCTTCCTTCGGTATTTAAAATCTTCACACAGCGCACTGTCGAAAAAGATTACGGCCTCACCATACATCATCCCGTTCTTTGTGCCGCCGAAAGATAGGACATCCACCCCTGCCCCACCGGTCATCTCGTAAAACCCGGTATCGAGGGCCACAGCAGCATTGCTGATCCTTGCACCGTCCATATGGAGCAACATCCCGTTCTCATGGGCATAGTCCGCGATCTCCCGGACCTCATTCACAGTGTATACTGTTCCGAGTTCAGTTGCCTGGGTAATGGAGATCACCTTCGGCTGTGCGTGGTGTTCAAACCCGAAACCATGCATGTGCTGCCTGATGTGGTCAATGGTCAGTTTGCCTTCAGGTGTATTGCAGGTCAGCAATTTGCAGCCTGAAAATTTCTCCGGTGCCCCGCATTCATCCACATGGATATGCGCAGTCTCCGTGGTGATGATCGCATTGTATGATTGTGTGACAGATGAAAGTCCGAGCACATTGGCTGCAGTGCCTATAAATACAAGGAAGATCTCAGCATCGTCACTGAAGATTTTTTTCATTTTTGAGATCACCGCCTGGGTATACCGGTCATCACCATACGCAATCTCATGACCCTCATTTGCCTTTTCAAGCGATTGAAGAATATCGGGGTGCACCCCTGCATTGTTGTCAGAGGCAAAACCTCTTTTCACCTGGTTCATTGTGAGAAATAATTTTGAGTATTATTAAAAAAGTTCATCGTAGTTCGTCCATAGCTCATCTCCCAGTTGCCAGGCCCTCTTGACCACCGTTTCGCCCCATTCCATGGTATAATCCGTGAGGTATTTTTCCAATTTCTTGTCCTTACCACTTTGATGGAGTTCAAGAGCTTTCTTTTCAAAAACCGGTTGATTGTCAAACAGTTCCTGTTGCATAGGATCCCACACTTTGCGAACGTCGTGTCGCATGTCACCCCACCGCTGTGCTGCCAGTGTTCCCATCCTGTTGAATGCCCACCAGGCCGATTCGCGGGTGTACCCATCGGGTCTTCCCGGCGTTTTATATGAATCCGGAAGGTCGGTAACAGAGCAGTAAACGGGAATATAGATCGAAGTCGCCACATTGTCCTGCGCCAGCCAGGCCACTCCCCCGATCTCATCCGGCAGCCAGTCGCGGCACTGGATGATCGTAGCATACATCGTGTACCATCTGGCTATGGTGCGTTCCCCGAGCCATCCCCAGCCACCGTTGACATCCATGAGTTTATTCATATCATAGGGCATGAACGGATTGGCCAGCGGTGAAATGATCACTCGACCGCTGTCATCAGCAACCGTCATATTCTTCGTCATGTCATAGGGGGTGTTCTCATAATAATCTGAAAAGATCTCCACGAGTTTTTGCAGCGTGATCTTTTCATCCGGTTTCACAGAAAAGGGAAAGTTCTCTGCATAGGGATCAAGTCCGAGCGACGGTGCCACCATGTCGAACACCCTCCATTCCCTGCGTCTTGCCGCCAGCGATGTTCTGCTTTCAGGTGCATAGGCATAGCAGAACCTGAACGTTTCCTTTCCGTCCCACCAGCCGTTCTCCAGTGCCACATCATAGACATTGTTGCTCGCCATGAAATAATCCCGTTTCTCCGGGTTGATCTCCTTGATGGTACTGGCATTTGCATTGACCGAGATATGGTCGTCGGGCACTCTCTGGGCTACCCATACAGCTCCAACCTTTCCTGTGCCCGGACCAACGATCTCAAGATGCCACACCTCCTTCTTGTCAGCAATGGTAAGGCATTCCCCGTAATCATTCCAGCCATATTCTTCCAGCAATTCCCCTGCCAGCGAGATGGCATCGCGGGCCGTTGCTGTGCGTTCAAGCATAAGCTTGCAGAGGCGCTGACAGTCGACAAGACCCTCATCAGACTGCAATTCTTCGCGTCCGCCAAACGTCGACTCCCCGATAGCGAGTTGTTTTTCGTTCAGTGATGGGTATGCCGTATTGAGGTACTGGTATGTCTGAAGTACCTGCGGAATCTCCCCGATCGGGTTGTGTGTATAGGTGGGCATCTTGAATGAGTCACACGCCACCCTTTTGTACATCGTCAACATCGCCCCTTTCTTGTGTTGTGCAGCTGGCACGATGTTCATCCAGGAGCGTGTTCGATGACTGTCATCTGTATGCGATGTGATTACAGAACCGTCTGCTGTTGCCATCTTACCAGCAGTTATTGAGGTACATCCTTCCGGATATCCTCCCTCCCAATCTGGCTTTTGTGCACCTGCCGAAACTGTAATTATTGCTAAAAACAGTGATATGAAAGCGCGTTTTTTCATGTTGTGTATACTGAATGTTAATATCGAGTCCATAAAATTAACAAATTCCATATGCAATTATTATTTTTCTTATTTAGTCAAAATAAACAGAGGTTTAATCAAACAAGACCGGTTTAACCCTAACCAACATACTGCTCAATTCGTTAAAAAATACGAAACTAACAATAAAAACCATGAAAAAATTTTTACACGTAGTGATTTTCGGCGTAATTTCTGTGTCCTTAGCAGCCCAGTCACCCCAGGGATTTAATTACCAGGCCGTTGCCAGGGATGCAGAAGGAAATGTATTGACCGAAACCGTGCTGAATGTGAGGTTGGGGATCTATAACGATGATGAACTCACCTGGCAGGAGGAACATACGGTAGAGACCAATGCTCACGGACTCTTTTCGCTTATCATTGGCGATGAAATGGCTTCGAACACCGGGGGCAGTGCAGCAACCTTTAGTCACATTAACTGGGGTTCCGGAAATTTCGAGCTGGAAGTGAGTATTGATAACGGGTCAGGATTTATCGCAATGGGAAGATCCGGACTGATGTCGGTTCCGTTTGCCATGTATGCACAAAACGGTCCGGGTGACGAGGATGGAGATCCTGAAAATGAGCTGCAGGACCTGAGGTATGTTGATGGAGTGCTGGGGCTGACCAAGGATCCCACTCCCAATGGTATCAACCTTTCAAATGTCATCGCTGCCGAACAGGCATGGAATCTGAATAGTGACACAATTTATACTCCCTCTTCTGTTGGGATTGGAACAGATGAGCCCAACCAGAGTCTGCTTGCCATACAATCGGGCGATCCCCAGGTTGAAAAGCCACTTTTCGAAGTGCGGAATGATCTCGGAAACCCGGTTTTCGCTGTTTTTAATGATGGTGTGATGGTATACGTTGATGAAGAGAAGAAGGGTGTGAAGGGTGGTTTTGCTGTTGGAGGATACAATTCCTCATCAAAAGGGGTATCCCAGGAATACCTGAGAATCACGCCAGACAGTGTGCGTATCTATGTTCCTGATAAACCTGCAACAAAAGGAGTCAAGGGTGGATTTGCCGTGGGGGGGTATAATTCCTCTTCCAAGGCACCATCGTTTAATTTTCTTGAAGTCAATAGCTCAGAAACTAATATCCAGTTTGACACAACCAATCAGGCAAAAGCAATTAAAGGTGGCTTTGCTGTGGGAGGTTACAACTCTGCAGGAAAAGCAGAACCCACGCAACTGATGTCCCTTACACCTCAGAATTACCTGATCGGTGAAAATGCGGGTGCCAGCATCACAACTGGTAAAAACAACTCGTTTCTTGGCTACCAGGCCGGCATGAGCACAACAACAGGGTACAACAATATCTTCCTTGGAAAACGTGCGGGTCACTCCGCTGTCAATGCCCTGGAAAACATATTTCTTGGCAACGGAAGCGGATACAATACCGTATCGGGATATGGCAATGTCTTCCTCGGGAACCAGGCTGGCTTGCAAAACCAGGCTGGCTACTACAATTCTTTTGTTGGTTACCAGGCAGGCTATGCATCCACCGCATTTTACAATACCTTTTTTGGTTACCAGGCTGGTTACCATAATACCTCAGGTAAAAACAACATTGCAATTGGTTACAGGGCCGGATATGGATTCCCGGAAAACGGTGACGGCGTTACAGGCGGTTCAAATATATTTATTGGTCTGACAGCCGGATACAGGAACAGTACCGGGGCAAACAATATTTTTATGGGGACCTCTTCGGGTGTTCAGAATACCGTTGGACAAAACAATATTTTTATTGGAAATGCCAGCGGGTCGAATACTGAAGACGGAAACTATAACACCTATATTGGTTACCGCAGCGGATACCAGGCTGGGAATGGTGTTACAGGGGATCCTTCCTATAATACTTTTGTCGGATACCAGACAGGTTATAACAATCGTACAGGGCAATACAATACTTATATCGGTTACAACGCCGGATTTTCCGGGTCAAACGCTTCAGGAAGTAACAACGTCATAATTGGCGACAATGCTGGTTCAGACAACACTACCGGGAGTAACAATGTATTCCTTGGGAACAGTGCCGGCGCAAACAACTTAAGTGGGAATTCAAATGTATTTATCGGTCAGACTGCTGGTTTTGCCAATCAGCATGGTGATTACAACACCTTTATCGGATACCAGGCAGGTTATAGTCTGACAGGAGGCGCAAACAACTGGGAAGGAGCATTTAACACCATATTGGGGTATCAGGCCGGACATGATATTCTAAAAGGGTATAAAAACGTTTTGATTGGTTACCAGGCTGGATACAAGATCAGGGATAACAGGTACAATATTATTATCGGAGAAGGTGCAGGTTATAACCTTGAAGGAGTACTCGGAAATACAGGTATCGGGCAATCCAACCTGCTGTTAGGTCTCTTTTCCGGGTATGCCCTTACAACAGGTTCCTCCAATATATTCCTGGGATTGGACGTAGGGTATGCTTGTGCACCGGATGCAGTAGACAATGTATGGATTGGTCTGGCTGCCGGACGTGCCTCAGCAAGTTCGGGAAGTGTATTTCTTGGTAAATATGCGGGCTATAACGAAGACAGTGATAACAAGTTGATCATCCAGACAAACTATACGGGATCTGATAATCTCAACAACGCCTTGGTCTACGGTGATTTTTCAACAGACGACCTGAGGTTTAATGCCACGATTGGAATCAACAGGAATGATTCGGAAAGCTACGGACTCATGGTAGATGGAGGAAGCAGTTCAGTTTATTCCATGATTGTTTACAAAGGAGCATATGCATATGGCAATGGCTTTGTAAGTGCATCGGATGCTTCCCTGAAATCAAATGTTGGTGAAATTGAAAATGCACTCGGTCTGGTTAAATCATTGCATGGTGTAACCTTTGACTGGAAGGATGCGGATACTTCAGTTCCGGGAAGCCAGGTTGGACTGATCGCCCAGGAAGTCGAAGAGGTGCTTCCTCAGCTTGTCACTGAAAATGAAGAGGGGCTGAAAGGTGTTGCCTATGATAAACTTACAGCAGTACTGATCGAAGCAGTGAAGGAACAGCAGCAACAGATTGAGAATTTAAAGACCGAGAATTCATCCTACAGGGAGATGATCAGCCGGATAGCGGAAATGGAGCAAAGAATTGCCACCCTGGAAAGCGAAGGTAAGTAATATTCCAGGGATCTGATCTCTGTAATTCATTCCAATTTTATGAAAAAGGCTGTACCTGTTTCACACAGGAACAGCCTTTTAGCTGTTCGCCTGACTTGCTGTAAGTCCAGGCAGGAGTCTGATTTCTCTATTCAGGAAAGTCTTCATCAAGGCCAGATATATAGAATCTTGAGATCAGTTCGTATGGGTGTATGTTTCGTGCAAATGCCCTCAATGAGTATTCAACAGCACATGGATCAATCGAAAACAATGTGTGTATCTTTGAGAAAATCAAGTTATATATGGACAAGAAAAAGAAAGCGGGTCGGTACGAAAGGATTTATAATCAGCTGGAGCAACTCACCGCCAAGCCAGGCACTCCCCTATCCAGGATGGCAACCATCGCGGCAGTGCTTTATCATAAGATGGATCACTATTTCTGGACCGGCTTCTACCTCTATGAAGATGACCGGCTGATCGTAGGCCCATACCAGGGACCTGTGGCATGCCAGGAACTTGAACACGGTAAAGGCGTCTGCTGGGCAGCGCTGACAAGGGATACAGAGGTAATTGTGCCGGATGTAACTCAATTTCCCGGCCATATTGCATGCGACTCCAGGTCCAAGTCCGAAATAACGCTTCCTGTAAAAGATAAAAAAGGAAACCTGAAGGCTGTCCTCGATGTGGATTCTGGTGAATTGGATCAGTTTGACGAAGTTGATCAGAAGCACCTGATTGATATAATAAATTTAATTTATATGTAAATGTTATATTTTTTATAACCTATTATTATAATTAGGTACTATATATAAATATATAGCCATATTTTCGCTATACTTATCATATTTGAATTTTATATTTTATAAAAACTATTTTATATATTATAATTTCTTAATTTAATATATACTTATATTATATTATTTTTTTATATTATTATTTATATCTATATTTTACATTTATTTAAATATTAACTATATTTCTTAATATTACAATATTTAATATTATTTATGCAATATCTATAATATATTTTAATTAATATATATTATGAAATATAAATAATCAGGCCCTGACTATAAATTTTCTTTTGCTACGCTAGTACAAGACGGATTCCCTCAAATTTCAGAAACCTGGCGGATGAAAGGAATGCATCATACGGAGATTAACTCCCCGACAGTGTCATGCTGATCTTTTGCCTGATCTTTTCAATGGAATAGGGTTTGGTGATCAACTCATCAAATCCAACATCGGTAAAATCATTAAAGAATAGATCTGGGTTATGCGCAGTAAGTGCAATGATGGGAATTGCATTGACAGGATAGGGCATTTCATTCCTGATATAATTCGTGGTTTCGATGCCGTTCATCACGGGCATCTCTATATCCATAAACACAAGGTGAATTGTTTGCTCCTTAAGTGCTTTGATGGCTTCTTCCCCGTTTTCAACAAGTACAACCTCGTTGCCGGTTGTTGATATCAATTCTGATAACAATAATCTGTTTGTGAATATATCATCCACAACAAGTATTCTTTTGGATTCCATTTGGCTTTATTCTACACCAAAATTATAATTTCCATGAGCATTAAACAGACCAGGATATAGTATTTATAAACATATGTCACATCTTATTTATGAAATAAATGCTTCAGACGCATTACATAGCACTATGGATCAATGATTTATCGAACACAATTGATAGCTGTAGAAAAATGATTATTTTTAGATTCATTACTGAAGGTTATGATAAAAAGCAACGGTCGGGAATTGGTTGGAAAATATATGGCTATGGGATTTATTGCTGGCCTGGCAACTTCCATTCTTTCATATAGCTTAGTGCTGGCGGCATTACATATCCGGTTTACTTTTGGCAATCTCGCTGACCTGCACCATGAACTTATCCTGGTTTATCTTGTTGATGCAATTCCGCTTGCAGGAATACTGGTTGGTTATCTCTTAGCCCTAAATCATAATAATCTGGTGCATGAAAAAAGGAAGATCACAATACGACAGGAGCGCATGAACCAGGAATTGAATTTTGTAATACAAGCCCTCACCAATGGCAATCTTCAGGCAGTTAACGATATTTCAGACCTTGATCCCAAAATAACCAACAGTCTTGAAGCCTTACAGTCAAGATTACAGGAAAACCGCGATACTGAAAGAAAAGTACGCGAGGAAGACAAGCAGCAGAATTGGATATCTGAAGGTCTTGCCGAATTTGGTGATATTCTACGCGCAAACTCAACAGACAGGGATGCACTTGCATATGCGATCATATCAAAAATGGTGAGATACCTGGATATCAACCAGGGTGGATTTTTTGTTATCGATCAGCCGGAAAAAAAGCAGGTCCTCAGAATGATTGCCTGTCATGCCTATGATCGCCGGAAGTATCCCGACCAGGTGGTCGAATGGGGAGAAGGCCTGATCGGGGCTGTGGCGATTGAAAAGAAAAGTTATTACACGAACAAGATTCCTGATGGTTACCTGCATATTACGTCCGGATTAGGGAGGGCCAATCCCAGACACCTTCTTCTTGTACCGATTGTCGTAAATGATGAAGTCTATGGAGTGTTCGAACTGGCCTCATTCAAAGAGATTCCTGATTTCCAGGTACGTTTTGTAGAGCGGGTTGCAGAAAATACTGCCACAACATTAAACATCATGTACAGTAATCTCAGGACGGAAGCACTTCTTGAAGAGACAAGGGAACAGGCCTCAGAACTTGTCATACAGGAAGAAAAGGTGCGCCGGAATATTGAGGAACTAAAGATTACCCAGGCAGAAGCGGCGCGGCAATCGGAACAATTTATCAGTTTTACAAATACAGTGAACCATACATTGATCCGGGCAGAATATTCGACCGATGGCACACTGATCTATGCAAACACAAGACTCCTGAGGAAACTTGGATATTCTGGTAACCGGGAGGTTGAGGGAAAGCACATATCAATGTTCATCCATACTTCCGACCAGGAATGGTTCAGCGGGATGTGGAATAAGCTTTCAAAAGGAGGTGCACATTTCGAAGGGTATATGCGACATGTTACCAAAATGGGACTGGACCTGTGGACGATGGCTACCTATACCTGTATGCGGAAGGATGATGGAGAGGTGGAAAAGATCCTTTTCCTGGCCATAGACTATACCACCCAGAAGGAGGAAAGTCTGAATTATGAAGGTCAGATCAAAGCGATCAATAAGCTAAGTCCCAAGGCTGAATTCAGTCCGGATGGCCGAATCCTTGAATTCAATTCCAAATTTACCAATTCTCTGAAATATACAGAAATAGAGGTAAGGAACAAGAATATCTTTGATTTCATTGCCCGCTCGGACCAGGAGCGCTTTAATGAGATCTGGGAAAAGGTCATTACAGGCAACAGCTACGAGGGACAGCTCAGAATGTTGAGTAAATATGAAGACGACACCTGGTTCAGAGCAACTTTCAGTGCAATTTCTGATATGTACGGTGAAATTGAGAAAATTGTCTTTCTGGCCTTCGATATATCGAAAGAGAAGGAGCTTGAATATTCCATGCGGGATCAAAATCAGCAACTCCTGGATAAAGAGGAAGAGATGAAGCTTCAAAGCCTGGACCTGAAGAATAAGATCAGGGAGATCAATAAAAAGTGGACAGAGGATCAACACGCCCGGCAACAGGAAAGCGATCTGCTGACAGATATTATTGATTCACATCCGGAACCCATAATAGGCATCAACAATGAGGGGTTTGTGAACCTATTCAACAAGGAAGCTGAAAAGTTTTTTCACACAAAAAAACCGAAGGTCATCAAACACAGAAGTCACCTTCTCTTTCATCCTGAACAGGAAGATCCACTGATGGAAGCCCTGGTTGTTCCTGGGAGAAAGACAAGTGAGACTGTAAGGAAAAAAATAAAATTCACTACCGCTGATAAAAAAAATGTAGAGGCATGTGTCAGTTTACTTAAATCAAATTATGGCTCGGGAATAATAAATACCCTGATTATTCATCCCGAATTCATCAGTTCCTGATCCAGGCCACCAGGTCATCGTCGGCAGGCTTTGTTTTAGGCTTGAAATGTCCAACAAGCTGTCCTTTTTCATCGATCATATACTTCTGAAAATTCCATGAAACTTTACTGTTCTCCAGACCATTTTCCTCTTTCGATGTCAGCCATTGGTATACCGGGTGCTGGTCGTCTCCCTTTACAGAAATCTTGCTCATCATCGGAAATGTAACTCCGTAATTGATTTTGCAAAATGATGCGATCTCATCATTAGTGCCCGGTTCCTGTTTGGCAAAGTTATTCGCAGGGAAACCAATGATCACAAAATCCTCTCCTCCATATTGGTCATATAATTCCTGGAGCCCTTCGTACTGGGGGGTCAGTCCGCATTTTGATGCTGTATTTACAACCAGTACTTTCTTCCCTTTCAGCTGAGCAAGGGGAAAATCTTCTCCGTTGATATCTTTCACTGTAAAATCGTAAAATGATGTTTGTGCCGATGCAATGGTCAATGCCATGAGCAATATTCCTGTTAAAATGATATTCTTTTTCATATTGTTACTGTTAATGGTACATTTAATTTCTAAACAAGTAGTCAGAATAAAAGTTCAGGAAACATGAGAAAGCGTGAAGAGTCAGTTCATTATGACCTGGAGATCAGAGGAAGGGTCCAGGGAGTGGGTTTTCGCTACAGTGCTGTAAAACAGGCTGAAAAATTACATCTGACCGGATATGTTAAAAATCTGCCATCGGGCAATGTCTATATTGAAATCGAAGGACCTGAGCCTGCCGTTCTGAAAATGATCAGGTGGTGTCTTACCGGCCCCTCCGGTGCCAGGGTCACGGATATAAGTGAATATAAAGGGGGACTAAAAAACTATGATTCATTCAGGATCAGGTACTGACCTCTCGTTTCCGGATAAGGGCCCTCATACTGTTGGCAGTCAATACCAGGGTCAGGATGAGTACAATTACAGATAATATAGTTAACAGGAGATCACCATCGGCCACAAACATAAACAAATTCTCCACCATGGCCCATAGTGTTACCACCAAAACAAAGATCATGGGAAGCATGGTATAGTATATCGGCTTGTTCTTTGAATGCAGGTATACGGTGACCACCCCAAGGGCAAGGGCAGCCATCAGCTGATTCAATGAACCGAACAAAGGCCATAACATCATGGCACCCTGTCCGCCCGGTTTTAGAAAAGTCATTAATGCAGCTATTGTAACGATAAGAAAAGTTGAAAAATACCGGTTGTTTATGGGGCTTTTCACATCCCCTTCCCTGTTCCTGAAAATCTCCTGTAGGGACAAGCGCTGAATTCTTGCTGCAGAATCAAGGGTGGTATTTGCAAAAGAGACAATAAAGACAGAGATCATAGCTGCACCGAATTTAGTTGGAATACCGATTGAGTGAAGCAAATTTGCACCGCCGGATATAAATGCACCGAGCTTGGCCCCCAAACCATTGGCAGCACTCCAGCTGCTATAGTGATGATGGTATGCAGCTGCCCCGGTAAGCAACTCACCATCGACAACCAATCCCATGCCCAGGCCGCCACCAACAGCCATCAGGACCAGGACAGCAAAAAAACTTTCAGTGATCATGCCCCCATATCCAATGATCCGCGTATCCCCTTCCCTGTCAACCTGTTTCACAGTAGTTCCCGAGCTTGCCAGGGAGTGAAATCCAGAGATTGCACCACAAGCAATGATAATGAACATTACCGGTGCCATTGAAGGTATATCAGAACCGGGTTCAAATGCCACCTTGTTCACTGCCGGAGCAGTTATTTGAGGATGTGCAACTGCAATACCTGCAACAATCAGCAACATGGCAACAAGTAGTTGTTGTGCATTGATATAATCCCTCGGTTGTAAAAGTACCTGAACCGGAGTGGTTGATGCAAAGAATACATAGATGAATAATATCACGCACCACGTTGAGATGACTGTTTGGGGATTACCTGGAAGATTCACAGGAACATAAACACCCAGAATGATCGCACCATACATGAGGAGCAGTGCAATTGCTGAAAACAGGATCTCATTCCTTCCCTGGCGAAGGGCATTTCCAAGCCAAAGTGCAATTGGTATCTGGAGCCATACCGGGATCACAGACTGCGGGTACATATAAAATAATGTGCCAACAATGAGTGCAAATACCGCAAGTACAATAAAGAGTAGCAATTGCATAATAAACTGCAATGCATAACGTGTTGACGGACTGATGATCTTGCCAGTGAGCTCACCCATTGTCATTCCCTTGTTTCTTGCAGATACTACCAATGTGGCAAAATCGTGCACTGCTCCCATAAATATACTTCCGAGAAATACCCACAGGAATGCAGGCAGCCAGCCCCAGATGATTCCGATTGCAGGACCGACGATCGGCCCCAGTCCTGCAATCGTTGTAAAATGGTGACCGAATACGATGGATCTCCTGGTAGGAACAAAATCCACATCATCCCTGAGTTCATGTGCCGGCATGGGATTTCGATCAGAGATGCGAAGTATCCTGCTGCCGATAAACTTTCCATAGGTATAGTAAGCAACAAGATAGCCAACAAGTGCAAGCAGGGCCAATAACGCTGAATTCATCTGTGCAAGATTGGATACAAAGACAAATGTAGAAATATTTCAGAAGGTTGACACTTGAAGCTGCCTGTTTAACTGAATTGCCACTGCGCTTACTGAGACAAGGCTTTCATATCAGTGCAAGCGACTCCTCGGGAATCCATCCCATCCTGCCATCACTGATCCTGATTTCCATCCACCCACTGATCGTCTCATTCAGCACGATCTCCGTACCTTCATGAAGCACGAACAGATCAGTACCCGAAAGGCTTGGTGAACTCTTTACGACCACGGATGGATCTATAATCACAGCTTCATCCGGATCATTGATCTCCTGGGTTCGCTCAATTGCAGCTGTAAGAGAGATGATAAAGAAAACAAAGGCCATGAGTCCGGAAAAGAATCCAGTCTTCTTGACGCCCATTCTTCTCGGGAAAATATAGAGCAATACCCCCAGGAGCAGCAAGGCAAAGAAAACTATTGAAAGCAGGCTCCATGTTTTCAATGTGAATAAATGGTAGACCGACCGCATCCATTTGCGTAGAAAGAGTTCCGGCACCTGGTCCAGGTTATCCTCTTTATATTTTAACACATACCCGAGATTCGTTACAGCCTCTTCGTGTTGGGGATCCAGTTTGAGTGCCTTTTTATAATATAGTACCGAATAGCCAAGCTTATTTGAGCGAAATGCTGCATTTCCCATATTGAAATAGAGGTCTGCCGATTCAAAACCAGCCTGGATAATCATGCTGTAATTCTCAATTGCCGCCTCATACAAACCTTCCGAATATGCCTCATTAGCAGACAGGTATAACGAATCAACCTCCTGAGAACCTGACACTTTTACCAAGGCCAGCAGCATTAATAATATGGAAGACAATCTTTTCATTTGAGTCTGATATTTTGTTCCAGGTTATGGATCAATTTCAATGCATCAGCATAAAGGGAATCCATATCTGACTTTTGTGATGAAGGAGCATACCTGGAAAATTCCGATTCGTCAATGATCCTGATGAGTTCTTCCTGCAATTCCTCGTGATCTCCTGTTGTTGACAGCACCTCTGAAACCGTCTCCCGTGACAGGGCAGACAAATCAATGGATAGTTTATCAGACAGGTACCCCCAGATAGCCTTTTCAATCTCTTCGTAAAATTTTTCTGTGTTCCCCGACTTTCTAGCTTTATCTGCCACCCGTAACCTGTTTTTTGCCATTTTACTCGCCTTCCGGTTACGCATCAGTTTCACATCTGCACGTCTGCTGAAATAAACACGTAAAATTGTCACTGTTGCAATAAAAGCAAGCAACAACAGCAGATAAGTGATCCAATAGACACCCCGGTGAAGCGGAGATTGTCCGATTTTCCTGAAAGCAGGTATATTTCTGCGGATATCTACGATGTCTGTGCCGATATTTTCCACATCCTCGCCTATGGTCCCGGGTGCATACACCTTGGGATCCTGAGCCGTACCATCTACCTTTTCAACAGAAAAGACAAATTCCTTCGTCGTCGCTGTTTTATATCTCTCCACATTCGGATCGAACCAGGAAAATTGAATCGGAGCAATACGGAATTTACCTGCATGTCTTGCAACAATCGGGAATTCAAAGGTAACTTTTCCGGAAACACTATTACCTTTTGTATTTATCGTGGTGTTTTTGGTGGATTCATAAATATCATGATCTGGAGGAAAATCTACTTTCGGGGGATCAATCAGCTCTATGTTTCCATTGCCAGAGATCTCAACAATAAGACTTAATGATTCATTTACCTTTACCTGATTGGCAGACAACCTTGCATTAAAACTGAAATCCCCCACCCCTCCGGTAAAACTTCCTGGAGCATTCTCAGGCAAGGATTTTACATTAATTGTTACAGGTCTTGTAGATATCTTCACAGGGACCTGGCGCACCCTGTCAAAAAACGGATCACTGAATGGGTCATTAAAAAAATCATCCAAAGCATTACCCGACCGGTTGTTTTGTATTCGCTGCGGTACGGTCCATTCGGATTCAAAAGGTTCAATTACCAGTTTTCCCGATTTCTGTGGAATCAACACATGTCGTTGGAGTACTTGAGTTACGTGAATTTTTCCTTCAATATTCTCCCGGCTTGAGGATTGATCTGGTTCAAGTTGATACTTGTAAAACCCTTCATATGGAACTTCTTTCATAGCTCCTGTTGGCCTGGTATTTACACTTGTATAAACTTTTAGTTCTGTAACCAATTGTTCACCGACGTAAACTTGCTTTCTTGAGGGGAGCACGCGTAGAAAAACAGGTTGTTCCTCTGCTTCAACCGTTGATGCCTGATCCTGGCGAGAAGAGATTGTACTGCCATTAGCATTTGTTCGCCCAGACTGTCCGGATGATGAACCAACAACATTTATTTTCACCGGATTTGTTTCATAATTCTCTTTATTCACCTTCACTTTTGCGGCCGGGATGATCTGTTCACCAGTTGCGGCTGCCCGAAGAACAAATGTATATGATGCTGTCGTTTCTGCTGTCATTTTGCCGTTCACCCAACGGGTCGAACTTGAAAAACTTTGAAAAGGTCCGCCGAGAAGTTCAAAATTCTTAAGATCGGGCAGTTGTATACTTCCCCTCTCATTCCCCTCGATTGTGTATTGAAATTGCTGCCCCATCTGCACCGTTGCTGGTGCCTTTGCTGTAAAGGAGGACTCCTGGGCAAACATTCCGCCTGTCCAGATCAGACACAAAGTGATCAAAATGTATTTCAAGACATCCATAACTACCAGTCTTTGTCTGTTTTCTTTTTAACTGCTTGCGCCTTCTTTTTATCTACCTTCTCTTTTACATCTTTCTCTTTTTGAAGGATTGCATTCAGTAGCCGCTGTGCCTCCTCCTTGCTCAGCTGTCCTTTGCGCTGTTGCGCCTGCTGCTGATCATCCTGGTTTTCCTGCCCAGGTTGTTGTTGCTGCTTTTCATTCTGCTGATCTTGTTGCTGCTGTTGACCATCATCCTTTTCCTGGTTCTCATCTCCCTCCTCGCCCTGGTTCTTATTGTTTTTTTGCTTTTGTTGTTGCTGCTGCTGTTGCTGCTGCTCCCTGAGCTTTTCAAGCGCATATGCCAGGTTGTAACGTGTATCCTCATCTTCAGGATTCAATTTGAGGCTTTGCCTGTAAGCATCTACTGCTTGTTGGTATTGCTGCCCTTTCATCATCACATTGCCAAGATTATGCAGTATTTTCGACTGGTCAGCAGGTGTTTCTGCCTCTTTTGCTAATTCAGCGAAGCGTTTCCCTGATTCTTCAAGTTTGTCCTGCTGATAGAGTGCGACTGAGGTATTGTACCTGGCAGCAAATGATTGTTCGTTGGCATCTTCAGCTTTCCTGAAATCAACTTCCGCTTCGGTATAATTCTCATTCATGTATGCTCTGTAACCATCTCTGATATACTTACGTTCTTCCTGGGCCAGCAGCACCACGGGAAGGCTAATCAATATGATCAATAATTTCTGTTTCATTTCACACACCAAATAAGTTCAACTTCTTAATCAGAGGGTTTTTTCGCAGCCTGATCAATGATTCGATTACAAGGAGAAGCATTCCGAAACCAGCGAAATACTGGTATCGTTCAGTAAAATCAGCATACACCTTTTTCTTAAGATCCGTTCTTTGCAAGTTATCCAGTTCCTCCATAAGGCTATTGATCCTTGCAACCGGGATGTAGGCTCCCTCACCTGCCTGTGCCACCTCCATGAGAAGCTCCTCATTTAGCTTACTCACTACAACAGATCCATCCCTGTTTCTTCGTTTGGCATTACTGCCCGGGGTAACCGGGATTGGCACGCCTGACGGATCGCCAATTCCGACGGTAAAAATCCTGATGCCTTTCTCACTGGCCTTATCAGCTGCAGCTATCGCATCGTCTTCATGGTTCTCTCCGTCGGTAATAACAATGATTGCCTTATTACTGACTGCGTTTTCTTTCTCAATTTCTTCATCATCAGTAGGGAACGATCTGATCGCAAGCTCAATTGCCGATCCGATCGCAGTCCCCTGCCTTGACACCATGTCAGGTCCGGAGGTTTCCAAAAACATTTTTACACTCGGATAATCGTCTGTGATCGGAATCTGGGTATACGCATCACCGGCAAAAACGATCAAACCGATCCTGTCATTTTCCATTTCATCAACCATTCGGTTGATCAGCTGCTTGGCACGACCGATACGCGATGGCCTGACATCTTCCGCAAGCATACTATTTGACACATCAAGGGCAATGATCACCTCACGCCCCTGTTGCTCGACCTCCTTCAGTTTTGATCCCACCCTCGGACCTGCTGCTGCTATAACCAGCAGAGCAAGTCCTGATACCAACAAGACAATTTTCCACCGATAGGCTGAGATCGATGCATCTGGCATGAGGTAACCGGTCAGCTCCGGGTCGCCATATTCCCTGATATTTTTTCTTCTTCTCCTGAGTGCAAACAGGTACAATGCAACGACTGCAGGAACTGCAAGTAGTCCCCAAAGCATATATTGCTGTCCAAACTGCATGATTCCTTCCAACATTACGGTATCGTTCTGAATATTGTATATCTTAAAATCACCTCCAGTCCAACCAATAGCAGTACCGCCAATATGATTGGAAAATACTCATCTTTTCGTTTACTGAATTGTTTTACATCCAGCTGGGTCTTCTCCAGGGTATCGATCTGTCGATATATCTCCCTGAGTTTTGAGTTGTCTGTCGCCCTGAAATATTCTCCGCCGGTCATCACAGCGATCTTTTGCAGCACCTCCTCATCAATTTCCACAGGCATATTCTGTACAATGGATCTGCCGAATACATCCTGCACGGGAACCGGAGCTGACCCTCTTGATCCTACTCCAATGGTATAAACCCGGATTCCGTATGTTGCTGCAAGCTCTGATGCCGTCACCGGTCCGATCTCACCACTGTTATTCACTCCATCAGTCAGCAAGATGATCACTTTACTTTCTGTTTTACTCTCTTTCAGTCGGTTTACTGCTGTGGCCAGTCCCATCCCGATTGCTGTTCCGTCCTCCACCATCCCGAAATCGAGTTCATTCATAAAATTGGTAACTACCACCTGGTCGGTGGTAAGCGGACATTGGGTAAAACTCTCACCGGCAAAAACAACGAGTCCAAAACGGTCGTCTGGCCTGGAATTCACAAATTCCATCCCTACCGCTTTAGCTGCCTCAAGTCTGTTCGGTTTGAAATCCATTGCGCGCATTGATCCTGAAATATCAACGGCCATCACTATGTCGATCCCCTCTGTTGAAACACGTTCCCACCTATTTGTACTTTGGGGACGTGCCAGCACGAGTATCAGCAAACTGAGGGCAATCATTCGAAAAGCAAACAGCACGTGCCTGAAATGGCTCCTCCATCCTGCTGACCTGCCAGAAAATCCTTCAAATCCTGATACCGATAGAGTGCCTGTTGATTTGTGTCCCCGAAGCAGGTACCATGCGATCATTAACCCGATGACGATGAACAGGTAGAAGAATTCCGGATTTGCAAAGATGATATTATCCATTTTCCACCTCCATCTTTTCTGATTCACCTCCTGTTCCTGTAGCCTGCTTTAGTGAATCATCTGAATAAAACATCCTGTAAGTCTGCTCAACAAAATCCTCACCACTCTTCAAATGGGTTTTGTTCTCTTCCGGTGCGGGATCCTCCTTCGCAAATTTTACGAGGTCGGCCAACATCAGTAATCTTTCAAGTTTGCCATTCAAATCTTCCCCGCCGGTATTATAAACTGTAAAAGCCTCAAGGATCTCAAGCGAGGTGCTCTCCATCGCATGAATCCCGAATTGACGGGCCATATATAAGCGAATAACCTCTGTCAGCCGTGAATAAAACTCCTTCACTTTCCCATTCTCCGGCAGTTTTTCAGTTCTGAGTCTTTCGAGCTCACGGAATGCAATTACATGGGCAGGTTCACGTGGCTCATCAACTACTGGACGTGGTTCCTTCTCCTTTCGGAGCCATATCCATAACAGGGCCCAGATGAGGGTAATGAGCAGGAATCCTCCAATTCCTGTGAGCATCCAGGGAAAGATCTCAGCGAAGGTGACCGGGGCATATTCCGGTGGTTTTACTGGCCGGAATGCTTGCGTTGTATCAACTTCAGGAGCAAGGACAGTGAGCAGATCTGCGGTAGTATAGACGGTATCTGCAAGTTCACCTCTCCTGAAAGCTACCGGTTGTGGGGGAATCGTATTCCATCCCGGCGAAAAACTTGTGACCAGGTATTTACTTGTGATGATCCTGGATTCATCTGTCACCGATGTATCTGCAGGAAAAGACCTCAATACTTCAACTTCTGCTGTGATGGTATCACGGTATTCCGGCAAAATCACATCGACGTCGGGCTGACTTTCAACTTCGATTTTGTAATGAAGTTGTTTGCCAATCATCAAAGAATCCTTATCGAAAGATGACCGCACAGTTACAACCTGGGCAAAGGCCGCTGTTGTATAGCTGCATATCAGGACCGCTAATATAAATCTGTTCAGCATCAGTTTCCCCTCCTCTTGAATAGTTTGATCAATGGTTTCACATAATCGCTGCCAGTCTCAAGCTCCACCAGATCCACTCCTGATTTCTTGCAAATCTCATGCATCATGTCGTGATGACTCCTCCATTTCATGGCATAAGCTTCGCGTACCCTTTTAAGACCTGTGTCTACCCATCTGACCTTGCCTGATTCATTATCTTTCATCCTGATCAATCCGACTTTAGGAAGTTCCTTCTCACGCCTGTCGAAGACATGGAGCGCTACTATGTCATGTTTGTTGTTGGCAATTTGCAGGGAACGGGCATATCCTGCATCCCTGAAATCAGAGATCAGGAAAGCAGTACAGCGCTTTTTTATTGCATTTGTGAGATACCTAAGGCTCTCCGAGATGTCGGTTCCGCTATTTTCAGGGCGATACTCCAGAAGCTCCCTGATGATCCTCAGAATGTGCTTCCGTCCCTTTTGAGGCGGGATAAATTTCTCTACCTTATCACTGAAAAGTATCACACCGATCTTATCGTTGTTATCGATTGCTGAGAAAGACAGGACCGCAGCCACTTCAGTGATCAGGTCTTTTTTTAGCTGAACATGCGTGCCATAGTCACCCGAACCACTTACGTCGATCAAAAGCATGACAGTTAATTCCCTTTCTTCCTCATGCACTTTTATATATGGATGGTTAAAGCGCGCTGTTACATTCCAGTCGATGGCCCTCACATCATCGCCATACTGGTACTCGCGCACCTCTGAAAAGGTCATCCCCTTGCCTTTGAATGCACTGTGATACTGTCCCGCAAAGACTTGTTGGGTAAGTCCACGGGATTTGATCTCGATCTTGCGTACTTTTTTCAGAAGTTCTGTGCGATCCTTCACTGCTTCCTCTGTTTCTGTTCCGTTATTCCTTCAAACTTTCTCTCACTGTAAAATACCAGTCTTCCTCTTTCAGCTCAAGAGTATAAGTAATTCCATCGCTGCTATATTCCCATTGGTTCTCGCCGGTGTTGGAGTAGCTGTCGTCCAGCTCTCCGACCACCCTGTCATACTCGATGTAATCACACACTTTTTTTGTCGAGGTACAATTGTCTTCCCCTGAGAAATAGATGATCCATGTGATGGACTGACTCATGTTCACATACTTCAGGTAATTGAATTGTTTTTTAACAATAGAATTGTCCTGACTGAAGTCGGCATACTCCTTTTTCATTTGCTGTTCCACATCATCCATGTGCATCCCGATGAACGAGCGATCTTGTGCCTGCAGTATGACGGCCACAAGTAAAAAGATGCCTGGTATGATATTTTTTAACAGCATTCTAAGGGACTTCTACATTATTCATTATTTCAGAAACAATATGTTCTGTGGTTATATTTTCTGCTTCAGCCTCGTAGGTAAGTCCAATCCTGTGTCTGAGCACATCATGACAAACCGCGCGCACGTCTTCCGGCACAACGTATCCCCTTCTTTTTATGAAGGCATATGCCTTGGCAGCTTTTGCCATATTGATACTGGCCCTTGGAGACCCCCCATATTGAATCATGGACACATAATGTGCCAGTCCGGCTTCCTCAGGATTCCTTGTCGCAAAAACAATGTCCAGGATATAGTTTTCAATCTTTTCATCCATATATACATCCTTCACCACTTCACGCGCCTTGAGGATATCTGCTGGCTTGAGGATTTTGTTGGGCTGTGGAAATACCTTTCCCAGGTTTTCCCTGATTATAAGTCGTTCATCCTCCTTGCTCGGATAACCGACCATCACCTTCAGCATAAACCTGTCAACCTGGGCTTCGGGAAGCGGATATGTACCCTCCTGTTCCAGCGGTTTTTGTGTTGCCATCACAAAGAAAGGCTTTTCCAGCGGATAGGTCTGGTCACCTATGGTCACCTGCTTTTCCTGCATTGATTCAAGTAGCGCACTCTGCACCTTTGCTGGTGATCTGTTTATTTCATCGGCCAGGATCAGGTTGGCAAAGATCGGTCCTTTCTTAACTTCAAACTCCTCCTTCTTCTGGCTGTAGATCATCGTGCCAAGCAGGTCGGCCGGAAGCAGATCTGGTGTAAACTGGATCCTGCTGAACCGGGCCTCAATAATGTTTGACAATGTGCTGATTGCAAGCGTTTTTGCCAGTCCGGGCACCCCTTCAAGCAGGATATGTCCATCAGATAGCAGTCCGATAAGTAATCGCTCCACAAGGTTCTTTTGCCCCACGATCACCTTTGACATCTCCATGGTCACCATATCCACGAATTCGCTTTCCTTCCTGATTCGCTCATTCAACTCTTTAATATTCACCGAATCGTTCATACAATTCAATTTATTTTTCTGTATTAATAATGTTCCTTTTTTTCGGAATACAAAAATAACTCCACATATTCCAATTTCTCTGTATATGTTGTTAAATAATGTTAAGTCATGTATGAGAAATCCCCAAAATCATTCATTGGGGCAAAAACCAGAAGGTTCCGCAAACATTTTGTGGCACCATTGAAGCCAGGTGCCTTTTAAAGCGGTTGGCGGATTTAGGTTAATTTCGCATCTTTGAATCATCCCTGAACCAATTCTTTTTCTGATGAACAGGTATTTTGTTGAATTGTCCTATGACGGAACCGGCTACCACGGTTGGCAGATCCAGCCCAATGCAATTACAGTGCAGGAAACAATTGAGAAGGCTTTCTCGACACTTTTACGTACTGATATCTCCCTGACCGGAGCCGGAAGGACAGATACTGGCGTACATGCCTCCTATTTTGTTGCCCATTTTGACCACGAAAGAGAAGATATCGACAGTCTGGAGAACCTGGTTTTTAAACTCAATGGCATCCTGCCGGACGACATTGCCATACACGCTGTCTCTGGAGTGGAGGAACAAATGCATGCGCGGTTCTCTGCCACCTATCGGGAATATATCTATGTGATCAGGAAGACCAAGCCATTGTTCAACAGGCCATATTGTTATTATTTCCATGGTGACCTGGATGTGGAGCAGATGAACCTGGCTTGTGAAATTCTCAAGGAATATACCGACTTCACAAGCTTCAGCAAGCTCCATACTGATGTTAAAACCAATGACTGCAGAATCATGGAAGCAGTCTGGTCGGAACATGATGACGGGGTGGATTTTACAATTCGCGCTGACCGGTTTTTACGGAACATGGTCAGATCGATCGTTGGCACCATGCTGGATGTTGGAACAGGGAAATCTGATCTTGACGCTTTCAGGTCGGTCATTGAATCTAAGGACAGGAGTATGGCGGGTACCAGTGCTCCGGCAAAGGGTCTGTTCCTGGTTGACGTGGGGTATGAATAACAGCTGGCAGTTCGCAGTCAGAAGTTGGCAGAATCCCTTATCTGCCGAACGACGCAGTGCACTTCCTTGTTGAAAAGGTATTTCTTATGCCCGGGTGCCCTGCGGTTACCCGGGACTACGTGATTTGATCCTGGCGGGATCGCAGAAGGATCATTCGGACAGGAGTTCTGCTTCGAAACAATTTTTTCCTGTGTGCATGTTGATTCCCTTCAGGAAGAAAAGGCCGTTTTTCCCTGCGGCCTGGTGTATTTCCACCGCTTCACCCATTTTCGCCTCTGAAATGTAGTTGATCCCGATGCCGGTAATCGATTCCGGATCCATTTTTTCAGGATTCAGTGCATCAATACACCATTCAAGGTATTTCACATTATTAACATGACCCACCACATCAAGTTCTGAATATTTTACCTCCTGAACTGAACTACGTTCCATCTGCTCCGGCAGATTCATTTTACCGGGTGTATGATCAAAAACGCTGTCATCCCGGGTTTCAATCTTAATGAAATCCCCCGATATCCTTACAGGTCGGTGGGTATTGGTGTCGACCATCAGCCAACATGTGGATGCTGTTGCCAACTCTTCACCACTGGGTCCGGTGATCCTGAAATCCCGCAGAGCAAATAATTTCTCAATTCCGTGTGGCCAGGTTTCCACTGTAATAACATCGTCCCAGGCCGGATATTTTTCAACGCTGATCTTCAATCGTGAAAGCACCCAGGCCCTGTTCATCCTTTCGAGATGATGGTAACCAAGTTCCAGTTCTGTTGCATGCCTATAAGCTGTCTCCTGCAGGAAATTGGCAATGGCAGTCAGACGTGCCTTGCCAATCGGGTTGATGTCATACGAATTGATGCTGTACTGAGCTTTCAGGGTGTGATTCATATCGTAAGTATTCAAATTGCCCACCGCAGGCCACGCATGCGCATTCGGCATATCGTACTGCGCAAGGCATAATAATCTATACTTTTATTGCCCGGTTCCATATTTCCCATGCCTCCTCGGCCTGGTAGACGAGCATATCATAACCATTAACTGCACTTGCCCCCCGGTTTCTGCCTTCCTGCATAAATCTTGTTACCACGGGGTTATAGACAAGATCGAAAAGGAGATGATCGGTGGTCAGCGCATCATATGGGATATCTGGAAAACTATGAACATCGGGCTCCATTCCCAGCGGGGTGGTATTAACGATCAGTTTCGCCTTTTTTATTATTTTATCGTTCAAGTCAGCATACCCAATTGCTCCCTCTTTCCCTGAACTGGACACCCTGATCACCTCCACCCCCATCTCTTCCAGCACATAGACCACAGCTTTTGAAGATCCGCCGGTTCCAAGGACCAATGCTTTATCAGGGGTTTCGGCCAGGTGTTCTTCCAGCGATGTCCTGAATCCAACCGTATCAGTGTTGTGGCCAACCTTGACCAATCGCCCGGTTTTTGTGCACAGGCAAACCGTATTCACTGCCTGGATATTTCGCGCATCCTCACTCAGTACATCCAGGTAAGGAATGATGCTCTCTTTATACGGGATCGTCACATTTACCCCCGCAAGATCCGGGTCATTTTTATACAATGGCTCGAATTCAGCTATGTCCTCAATCGGATAATTATCATATACTGTATCTTCAATGCCCTCTTTTTCAAACTTTTCACTGAAATACTTTTTTGAGAAAGAATGCCCGAGCGGATGGCCGATAAGTCCAAATTTTTTCATGGGATTGCATCATTAGAAACTTGTCCAATATAACTAATCTTTTGCGAGAAAAGCAAGGAAGTGCCCTATGCTGTTTTTTTCTCCCTGAACAAAATTTCAAACAACAGGATCAAACCAATACCTGTCAGCATCATCAGGATGGCCGGAATCAGCTGATCATCCGGATTGCTAAAGGAAGGAATAATATTTTTCTCTATCACAGGCTTTTCAACACCTTCGACAACAATGGATTCAACGGTCTCTTTCCAGGGCCATATCTTGTTCAGTGAACCGATCATAAACCCTGCAAGTACTGCAACAGTCATATCATGGTATTTTCTGAATAACCATGATAATAACCTGGACAAACTCATCAGTCCGATCACAGCACCTGCGGCCAGGAGGAGCAGTGAAACGATATCCACCGTGTTGACAGCCTCCAGTGCAAATTCATATTTCCCGAGAAGCAGCAGGATAAAACTCCCTGAAATACCCGGGAGGATCATGGCACAACTGGCCAGCATGCCCGAGAATATTATAAACCAGGATGCATCTGTGGTCTGGGCTGGTGTGACACTTGTGATGTAAAATGCTGCACCGACCCCAAAGATCAGGGCGACGATGCGACCATAGTCCCAGGCTTTTATTCTTCTTGCCACGATGAGTGACGAAACCAGGATCAACCCGAAAAAGAATGACCAGATCAGCACCGGCTGTGTTTCCAGCAAATGATCAAGGATCTTCGCAAGCGACACTACCGCCAGAACTATCCCAAAGAAGATTGAAAGAAGGAAAGATCCGTTGATATGTTTCCAGAAAGATTTCCATTTACCAGTGAAGAAGAGCCGGGCCGCCTCCAAGTCGATGGATTTGATGGAGTGGATGAGTTCTTCGTAAATGCCTGTAATAAATGCGATTGTGCCACCAGACACTCCGGGGATAACATCTGCCGATCCCATTGCAAATCCTTTCAAGGAGATCAACAGGTACGCTTTAATATTTCTTTTCATTTTTGTGTTCCGGGGCTTAGAGTTTCTTGTCGTGGTATTTTTCAGGCAGATAGTCAAAAAAGGTATCCCCGCGCATCCCGCATCGCAGCGCCTCCAGTGACACGACCTCGTCCGGAGCAATATTTCCCAGGTTGACATTCTGATCAACCAGTTTAATGAACATCACCTGCTGAGCTTTGTTCGGTGCTTCCCAGAGTACGTCCTCAACTGCAACATGTTCCATGATATCATCAATCAGCTCCCTGTTGGCCGAACCATCTGAATTATAGATCCCGATCGTTCCTGACTCCCTGGCTTCTGCGATTACTTTCCAGGCACCTGCATCAAGCTCTGAGCGCATATGCTTCACCCAATCTTCATTTGAAAGGGATACCCCCTGTACTTTGGTTCCCACCTCGGAAAGCACCCGCTTATCCCGGGCCAGGTCAGCGATCATCTCCACTTTTTCTTCCGGATCGATCTTCATGGAGCCATCAGATACCTCCACTGTCCGGATGTCAAATTTATCGACAAATTTCTTGAATTCGTCGAGCTGTTCACGAACCGCAAACATCTCAAAAAGGGTCCCTCCAAAATAGGGATCTATTCCTGCTTCCCGGTAGATCTTGATTTTCTGACTCAGTTCCCGTGTGATCAGGGACGTGCCGAAACCGAATTTCACCAGGTCGGTAAAGGTGGCGCTGGAGGCACAGAAATGCTCCGCTTCCTTCAGACTGAGTCCTTTGTCCATCATCATTGTCAGCCCGGACTCTCTGGGTTTCGGGGTCCGATCCGGGATAAAAGGTATTTCAAAATTCATTGTGCTGGTTTATTTGGTATATTTCTCAATTACTGCTTTCAATTTCTCATCCCACTTCTCCTGGGGATAGCCCTTTTTGAAATCGGACAATACAACCGGATTGTTCCTCAATGCGACCTCCAGAAATTTAATTCCTGCACGTTGATTTCCCATTTTTAAATGACATTCTGCAAGCCTCACCGCAACCTGCTCGTCTTCCGGGAAGCGGGTGATCGCCTCACGCAGAACCACGATGGCATTATCTAAATGCCCTGTTTCAAGCATGAGGCTGCTCAACGAAAGCCAACCTTCAATATCCGTTGGATCTGTCCGCACTACCTGCCTGAAACACTTGATTGCCTCATCACTATTTCCTGCTTCTTCATAAATGAAACCAAGATTGATCCAATAATCGGTATTCTGACTGTCAAACTCGAGGGCCTTTAGCATATAGATAGATGCCTCGTCGTACCTGTTCATCTGGTACAGCACCATTCCGGCCCCAAACCAGCCATCAGCATCTGTATTGTCAGTCTCAATGATCTTTTTATACACCTCAAGTGCCTTCCTGAATTCGTTGGTCTGCTCATAACAATCCCCCAGGAACATCAGTGCCTGGCTGTTATCCGGCTCTACCTCCAGGAAATCGTTGATCGTATTTATCGCTTTATCATATTCGCCCAGACTGCTGAATGTATTCGCCTTGTTAAAATAGGCAGAAGCATAATCGGGATTAAGGGCAAGTGAATAATCATATGCCTCAATCGCCTTTTGCGGCTGATTAAGTTTGAAGTACGCAACCCCGAGGTTGTACCAAACATTTTCTGAGAATGGATCGATATCCAGGTATTTCTCGTAACAGCTGATGCTCCGGTTGTACTTGTTCAACCGCTCATAAAAATATCCAAGATCATAGATGACCGAAAGGTATTGCGGACTGATCCCATGTGCGATCTCAAGGTACTTGATAGCATGCCGGTA
>CAKZNC010000061.1 GCA_937129385.1 uncultured Bacteroidota bacterium | reverse complement strand
CCGGGTGGGCTGCGTGGGGATGCGGTGCTCCCTTGATGTATGGATTCTCCATGCCCAGGTGACAGCTGATACACCGGTCTGTTCTTTTCAGTCCGCCTGTGGCCACCTGCCGCATCCCTTTTTCAGGCACAGTAAATGACGGGGCGGAAGCAGTATCAATCACTGCTTCAAGTAACACCTGGTGCTCCCCCTGGATCCGTCGCCATTCCTGTGCGGGGCCTGAAACGACCCAGGCAATCACCAGGAACAGGATCACCAGCGATGAAGCCACCGCCACCGCGATCTGAAATGCCTTTATGTGTTTTTGTTCATCCAATTTGTTCGTATTGCGTCATGCGGAGTGAACCGCAGATTGCGCAGAGATTATACCGCGGAGTGCCGCAGAGTTGCTTTTTGCTCTATCTCAACTGCAGTATGAATTCCGCAGCCGGACTATACATGCTCCGAGCACTCTTCAATCTTTTCATTTATCGGCGGAATGAATTCCGCCGCCATTTTAGCTTATACGTTGTGCTTCACTCTTAACTCTTAACTCTTAACTCTCCTCTCTCCTCTATAAAACAAACTCCCAATTCGCTCCCCTGAACCATATCCCAATCACCGTAAAGATCACCAATGCAACCATGGCTGCCGTGAACAGCGCAATAGCCGCCATCCGACTGGATCCGGTTCTCTTTCTGACTTGCAATGACAGCAACACGAATACCCCGACCGTGATCGTTGCCGGGTTAATCAGCATCACGAACCACTGCGATATCCCCGGTAACCAGTCCCGGAGCCATCCGAACTGCACCATCACAAACACCTGGACGATTACCACCCCCAGCGAGATCATTGCCGCATTCCGCGCCACCTTCCTGCCCCGGACACCGGAAAACCATATCCCGACGTGCTCCTCTTCCCGGTCCCTGTAAGGGATCGAGAACATGAACCACAGGAACAGCACAGGAATCAGGAGTCCGCCTGCAAATGCCGAATACGATACCAGCTCCTGGATTCCCAAAAAGTACCAGGGCGATTTTGCCGGGTTATCGGGATGCGCCGGGTTGGCTTTTTCCAATAGGGGTGCATCCATAAAGAATGCCAGCAACAGCACAACCGCAACTACCCCGATGAAGATCGCCAGTTCGGCCCACATCACCACCGGCCAGCTAAACAGCTTTTCCTGCTTTTCAACGCTTGCAGGCCGACTCAGCCCGCCATCCTTCCTGATCCGCCAGAAATGCACCGCTGTGAGTACCAGCAATGTTACCGGCAGGAAGATCACATGCAGCATAAAAAACCTTGTCAGCGCAGGCTGACCCACAGTCTCACCTCCAATCAGCAGTCGCTGGAAAAATCCGCCCACATCCAGGAATTTCGTGATGCCCAGCAGATCGGTCAGCTCCCTGGCCGACGCCGCAATATTGGAACCGATGGTCACCGCCCAGTAAGAGAGCTGATCCCACGGCAGCAGGTACCCGCTGAAACTCATCAGCAGCACCACCACGAACATGCAAACACCGATGATCCAGTTCAGCGTTCTTCCACCGAGGTAAGAGCCGGTGTAAAAGACCCGCAGCAGATGCAGGAACACCACGATTACCATCCCGTGAGAAGCCAGTCGGTGCACATTCCTGATGATCCGTCCGCCCGGCACAGCGTGCACAATATTTTTTACTGAACTGTACGCCTGTCCGACCGACGGCGTATAATTCAGCATAAGCAACACCCCTGTAAGGAGCATCACCACGAACAGGAACCCCAGGATCATCCCGAGTCCGAAAGTAGTTTCCGGCTTCAGTGAATGGGGATGCACCTTCGTGGCATGGATATGCAAAAAGAAATTCCTGTTCATACGCCGGATCCGCTCCCTGCGGTACTGGTCGGAATCTGAGGTAGCGGTATGTCGTGCGGACTGGCGTTCCATTCAGCATACATTATTATACGATCAAATACCTTTCACCGGGAGCAACGGTCTCACCGAGGTTGACAAGAAGCGCACCATCCGGGGCTTTTTCCATTTTGTACCACGACAAGGCGGTGGGGGCCGGACCGGAGAGGACTTTGCCTTCGGGGCTATAGCAGGAACCGTGACAGGGACATTCGAAGCCGTCGATGGTGTGCTGAACGGTGCATCCCAGGTGTGTGCAGACTGCAGAGACGGCTCTCACGGCCTCGTGGTCGCGGTAGACAAAGATCTTCAGGTCGTCGATATAGGTGTAATTGTCCACCGGGAAATCGGCCGTGTAGCCCACTTTTCTGCGCTTTCCGGTGGAACCCGTGCGGGCTGTAAACTGCTTCAGGAAACTGATGCCGAACAGGGCCCCGGCCACTGCGGCAAGGGTGAGTGATATCTTTCTGACAAATCCTCTTCTGTTCATCGGGTCGTTTTGCAGTTGTGAAAACTGAACTAAAAATATATAGAATCCTTTTGAATTACACCTGATCAGCCAATTATCATGCATAAAACCCTAAATTTGAAATTAGTTAAAATAGCACCGGGCATGATGAAAGCAGTTTTCAGGGCAGGGACCTTTGCATTTGTACTATTTTTTATGGCGTCGGCCGTTTTCTACGCCTGCAGGGACAGGCAGGGGGCTGAGAGGAACAAGGGGGCTGGCAATGAGGTTGTTGCGGCCGATTACGTGGGACGACCTTCATGCAGGGAGTGCCATGAACTGCAGCATGAGCTTTATCAAAATTCCCATCACGACCTGGCGATGGACGAGGCGAATGATGCCACGGTGCTCGGGGATTTCAACAATTCCTCTTTCGAGCATCTCGGGGTCACCTCCAGGTTTTTCCGGAAGGATGGCGAGTTCTATGTGCATACCGAAGGCCCCGGCGGGGTGATGCAGGATTACCGGATCGATTACACCTTTGGCGTAACCCCGCTGCAGCAGTACCTGATTGAATTTCCCGGCGGCGCATACCAGTGTCTGCCCATTGCATGGGATACGCGGCCGGAAGAGGAGGGCGGACAGCGATGGTTTCACCTGTATGGCGAGGAGCGAATCGCACCTGATGACATCCTCTACTGGACACGAACCACGCAGAACTGGAACTACATGTGCTCAGAGTGTCATTCCACGAATACACGGAAGAATTACGATTACGAGACGAAAACCTACAATACTGTCTGGGATGAGATCGATGTCTCCTGCGAATCCTGTCATGGTCCCGGCTCGACCCACGTGGAATGGGCCGAACGCGTTGAAGAGGGCGCGAGTCCGGATATATTCCCCGATCTCGGACTGGTGGTCAGACTGAAGGACACCGATAATGCCACATGGATCTTCGATCCGGACTCAACCACGGCCCGCAGGTCGGTGCCCCGGAAATCAGACGAGCTGGTGCAGATGTGTGCCCGCTGCCACTCCCGGCGGTCGGTGCTCACAGAAGAATATTATCATGGCGGATCACTGCTGGAAACCCACTGGCCGTCATTGTTGGAGGAGAACCTTTATTTTGCCGACGGTCAGATCGAGGACGAGGTGTATGTATATGGCTCGTTCTTACAGTCGAAAATGTACAAGGCCGGCGTGGTGTGCAAGGATTGCCATGAACCGCACAGCGGGAAGGTGTTCGTGAACGGGAATGCGCTCTGCTACCGCTGTCATATGGCTTCAGCCTACGGCGGAAGGGATCACCATTTTCATGATCCGGCCGGCGAAGGGGCCAGCTGCGTGGAGTGCCACATGCACGAGCGTACATACATGGTGGTGGATCCACGGCGTGACCACAGCATCAGGATCCCGCGACCCGACCTGTCTGACAAACTGGGTACGCCGAATGCCTGCAACCAGTGTCATGACGACAAGAGCACGGAGTGGGCCACCCGCTACCTGGAAGAGTGGTACGGGAAGGAGCTGCTTGACACCCACCATTACGGGGAGAGTTTCTGGGCTGGCAGACAAGGGTACCCCGAGGCCCTTCCGGAACTGATCGATCTTGCCGGTGACCGCGATAATGCACCGATGATCCGGGCCACAGCCATCTCGTTGCTGAACAACTATTCCGACCCCTCGATACTGCCTCTCCTGGGGAAAATGATCAATGACCCCGATCCGTTGATCCGCTATGCCACCCTTTCAGTGGCCCAGAATGCACAGGACCAGTCGGTTGTGAACATGCTCATCAACAGCCTCAGCGATACAACCAAACTTGTGCGGGTGATGGCGGCAAATGCGCTGACCCGTTTTGATGTTGAAAACCTCCCGGAGCGCAAGCAGGCTCTGTTCAGTAAAACGCTGGACGAGTATGTGCAATCCCTGATGATCAATGCCGACCACCCCGGCACACATGTGAATTTCGGGAACCTCTACCTCAACGAGGGGGAGCTGTCGAAAGCCGAGACTTCATATATGGAGGCGATTGAGATCGAACCCGGACTGGTGACTGCTTATATCAACCTGGCTGATTTGTACAGGCGGACCAACAGGGATGCCGAGGGGGAAAAGATTTTGAAGAGCGCACTGGAAAAATATCCCGAACTGGCCGCGATCAACTATTCACTCGGACTGCTGAAGATCAGGCAGGGGGACCATGAGGGTGCGATGGAGTACCTGGAGAAAGCTGCAACGCTGGCCCCTGAAGTGGCGCAATACAGCTATGTGTACGGGATCGGTCTGAACTCCATGCAGCAACCCGCGGCGGCGATCTCATTCCTGGAAGCGGCCCTGGTAAACCATCCCTATAACCGGGACATCCTGTACGCCCTCACCACCATCCATATGGAACAGGAGCAGCAGGAGGCAGCCAGGGAATACGCGCGTAAGCTGACAGAGTACTATCCCAACGACCAGAATTATAGACAGGTGCTGCAGTTCCTGGAGGAGGGCAACTGAAGAGGCAGAAGTCGGAGGTCGGAAGTTAGAGGTCAGTCAATGAGGGCTGAAGACTGCCGACTGCCGACTGCCGACTGCCAACTGCGAACTGTCATTACCTTTCGTCTGTTTTCGATCTGCGGAATGAATTCCGAAGCCGTATAGCCTATCCGTAGTGCTACACTCTTAACTCTCCTCTCTCCTCTCTCCTCTTAACTCTTAACTCTTAACTCTTAACTCATTTTTCTATCTTTATCACATGGAAGAAAAGGA
>CAKZNC010000060.1 GCA_937129385.1 uncultured Bacteroidota bacterium | reverse complement strand
GTTGATCAGCATTATACCCGGAGTATGGATTATAGTGAAAAATGTAATCTTGTCCTCTGACATCTTCACCCAGCATGAATACAGCGATAAAAAGTGACAATACGTATTTCATCATATGGTTTATTTTTAGGCAGAATAAATCATCAGGTCAGCTCCTGTCCTTCGAGAAATTCCTTTATGTCAGTTTGACGTGCATTGAATGTGATATTGATCTTCTCCAGGAACTGTCGATCTGCAAGGAGCAGTCCCACCATAAAGAGAAATGGTTGATACGTCTTCAGAAACTGAGGGATAAGTTACAAAAACTCTGAAACATATCCATTTGTATCTTAATTGTTACGGATGCGCCATAACTGCCATCCCCAGGAAGAATATTTTCATATCTCTCAGCATACCCGGTGTACATTCTCCATATGGTGTTCCTCAACCTGGGTGCCATGATCATCCTGCCCCTTGAGATTGCGACCATCCTGAAATTTGTCCTGATTGTTATTTTTACCTTTGCAGCAACGATGCTGAACTATGAATTTGTCGTACGCAGGATCAGGGTATTGAGAATTGTGTTTGGGTTAAAAGTGTATTCAAAAGCATGAAATCCAGAAGGCGAACGTACTCATTCTATTTTGAATTGACTGACATTTATCGCTTCAACTGGCATTATCGGCATCTTTGAACCCGGTCTTATTCCCATTCGGGGAATTGTGTAATATCCAGGTCAAGAGCGGCAATGGTCTTCATGTCATCGTCATTCAGCTCAAAATCAAAGATCTCGAGGTTCTCCTGCATGTGTGCCTTCTGTGATGAACGCGGGATTGCGACAATTCCACGCTGGTAGTGCCAGCGCAGGCTCACCTGTGCGTTGGTCTTGTTATATTTCTTTCCAATGGCAGCAAGGGTCTCGTTGGTGAAATGATCGTTTCGGCCCTGTGCAAGGGGTGACCATGCTTCATGTTGAATTCCATATTTTTTATTCATCTTATTCGCCTCTTCCTGGCGGAAGAAAGCATGGGTCTCGATCTGGTTGACAACCGGATCTGTTTTTGCATAGGACATCAGCTCTTCCAGGTGAGATGCTTCAAAATTACTCAGTCCGATCGCCCGGATCCTGCCCTCATTGTAAAGATCCTCCATCGCTTTCCATGCACCTTTGACATCACCACGTGGGCGGTGGATGAGGTAAAGGTCCAGGTAATCCAGCCCGAGTTTATCGAGTGAAGTCTGGAAGGCTGTTTTTGTTTTCTCGTACCCGTAATCGTCTACCCAGACCTTCGAAGTGACAAACAGTTTCTCCCGCTGGATGCCACTTTTTGCGATCCCGGCTCCGACAGCCTCCTCATTCTGATAGACCGTGGCCGTGTCGAGAAGCCTGTAGCCCAGGGAGATCGCATCTGCGACGCAATTTTTCCCTTCCTCACCATTCAGGTAGAGGGTTCCGAAACCAAGTATGGGCATTTTTATGCCGTTGTTCAGGGTGATGGATTCAATTTTAACCCCGGGCAATGAGGGCCCGGTTGCACCCAACAACCTGGGAGCTCCTGCTCCCATAAAGAGGGTCCCCGCAGAGATTTTTGCACTGGTCTTCAGAAACTCCCTGCGCCTGATGTTCTGGTCCTGGTCTTTCTTCTTCATGCTCGTTAAATTTTGATCTGCAGTAAATATATCCTTATCTCCAGATATCTGTTCTGCTATTGATATCAATCAAAAATAGGGAATTCTGAGATCATTGCAGAAATTTTAACTGAAAAGAGACACATTGTGATTATTGTCTTTTCCATCCCCTTCCGGTCGCAGAAATGATATTCCGTATCCGGCGATGCGCCAGCATTGATCCTTACCAGTCTATTGTTTGCATGTAAAACAGACCTGTAAAATACCCAGGTTGGTATGACCAATCGGTGATTTCAAGTATATTTGGGTATGAAAATTACAATGGAAATCGCAATAGCAAGGAGCAGAGCGGTAACTGTGATATTTTTAATATGTATGCTTACCGCAGCGGTTGATGCGCAAAGCTGGAAACTGACCCAAAAAAACATCGACAGTGCGATCATTGTCTC
>CAKZNC010000059.1 GCA_937129385.1 uncultured Bacteroidota bacterium | reverse complement strand
ACTCTTAACTCTTAACTCTTAACTCTTAACTCTTAACTCTTAACTCTTAACTCTTTCCCCTATCTTTGCACATCATTTTAAACCAATCGCCTGCAATCTTATCAAATTGCAAAATGGCCACCAACAGCATAAAGTTAAGATTTTGAATAAAAAAGGATCCGGGTTTCTCACAATTTCATTCAAGTATCTGCGACATCTTCTTCGTGCACGCCACAGGAGAGGACATGGTATCCACAGTACGTTTGTATACGGACTGGTCAGGGATGCGATCAGTCCGGCTTCAAAATATGTTGTTCCGGAAAAGCTGAGTACATACCATCGTAAACTCCTCGGACAGACGGATCAGATCAGGATCCATGACCTTGGGGCAGGTAGCAGTGTTGACCAGGCGGAAGTGCGGAGCATCGCTTCCATCGCGAGGAAATCATCGCTCACACGCAAGCAGGGAAAAGCATTGTTCAGTCTGTGCAAATGGTACGGACCTGCCCGGGTGATCGAATTCGGTACCGGGCTCGGGATCAGTACCAGTTACCTGGCTGCGGGAGCTGACCGGGCTTCTGTTGTGACCATTGAGGGGAGTCCGGAAAAGTATGCTTTTGCAAGAGAAAACACGGGCGTATATGATGCAGGCGGACTGGAGTTCCTGCTTGGATCTTTCGATAGTTACTTCAGCGAGGTTACTGAGCAGATGCCGGACCGCACACTGGTTTTCATTGATGGTGACCACAGGTACGGCCCTGTCATGGATAAGCTCAAGGCATTGCTCGGAAGGGAAATACCTGGAGAGATGATGATCGTTTTGGACGATATCTACTGGTCGGATGAGATGGAACGCATGTGGAAGGAGATTGTGGATGATGACCGCGTGAACATTTCGCTTGACCTGTTCCATTTTGGAATCCTGATCCGGCGTCCGGGGATCGCAAAACAGCATTTTAGAGTAGTTTTTTAACAATTTCAGACCAAATATTTCGTATTATAGCTACATTCGTATTCAACTTTCAAAGAAATGGATCATATCATACAACTTCAGGGCATCGTTAAGAATTATTATATCGGAACGATCGTCGTTCAGGCCCTTCGCAAGGTCAGCATAAATATCAAGAGAAATGAATATGTGGCCATCATGGGACCCTCCGGATCGGGTAAATCAACGCTGATGAACCTGATCGGCTGCCTCGATACCGCAACCGAAGGCAACTATATTCTGAACGGGACCGACGTAAGCAAGATGGAAGACAACCAGCTGGCAGAGATCAGGAACCGTGAGATCGGGTTTGTATTCCAAACCTTTAACCTTCTGCCACGGTACACTGCCCTGGAAAATGTGATGCTCCCGATGGTGTATGCCGGGGTGAACAAACAGACACGATCGGAGCGTGCCATGAAGGTGATCGAAGATGTTGCGCTGACTGACAGGATGGACCATAAACCCAATGAATTGTCGGGAGGTCAAAGACAACGGGTAGCAGTTGCCCGTGCTCTTGTGAATGATCCCTCCATTATTTTGGCTGATGAACCTACCGGGAACCTCGATTCAAAAACATCTTTGGATATCATGAACCTGCTGGACGATATTCACGAAGCTGGGAATACCATTATCCTGGTCACCCATGAGGAGGATATTGCCAGGCATGCTCACCGCATCATCAGGCTGATCGATGGTGAAGTTGCAAGTGATGAGGTCAATAAGAATCCTGCGGGGAGGAAGAAATCATCAACTGCTTAATATTTGTTTAAAGATTAGTTCTGTTATTTGAACAAAACGATCCCAGGAAGGTTGAATCTTCATAATTACTTCTATTATGGGACCACAAAAATCAGACATTTATACCAAGGGAGGTGACAAGGGTAAAACTGCCCTCCTCGGCGGAACGCGAGTGGCTAAGTACCACGTGCGCATCGAAGCATATGGCACCATTGATGAATTGATCGCACATGTGGCGATGTTAAGAGATATGACTGAAGATTCAATAATAAAAAAGGAACTTCTGGTTATCCTGGAACGATTGATGTCCGCTTCCTCAGTGATTGCTTCAGATGGTACGAACCTTCCGCAGAATATGCCCTCTATTAAAGACGATGACGTGATGTTCCTCGAGCATGCAATTGACGTGATTGACGAGGCACTGCCTGAACTCAGCAGCTTCATACTTCCCGGCGGATCGGTGGATGGTTCCCAGGCACATGTTGCGCGCACAGTATGTCGCCGGTCAGAAAGAAATCTCCTTAAGCTTCATGAAACAGAACCTGTTGATGAGGTGATTATCCGGTATTTTAACAGGATGTCAGATTATTTCTTCCTGTTAGCCAGGAAGTTAACCATTGATTCCGGGGCACGTGAAATACCTTGGAAACCGTAATTGGTTTAATCAAAAAAAATTCTATATTTGCGGCTTAGTAAACAGGGACCTGAAAAGGTGCCGGTAACTACTCAAAATATGTATTGGACATTAGAATTAGCTTCAAAACTGGAAGACGCACCCTGGCCCGCAAGTAAGGATGAATTGATTGATTTTGCAATACGATCAGGTGCGCCCCTGGAAGTAATAGAGAATCTGCAAGAGATTGAAGATGAGGGTGAGATCTATGAAAGTATCGAGGATATCTGGCCAGACTATCCCAGCAAGGATGATTTTTTCTTCAACGAAGATGAATACTAAAAAAAAAGGAATCCTCGGGGTTCCTTTTTTTATTTCCATTTATATACGTCGTTCCGTTTTAAAGGTCTCCACTCCTCGTTCCATGAGAATCCATCCAGGTAGCGTTGGTTTTCCGGGAAAACTTCCAGGGGATAATACTTCCCGCTCGGTTTGACAAGATAGTTTACTCTTTTCACTTTGTTGTCAACAAGAAAAATAGTCAGGTCGGAGCACTCGGCCCGGTTTACACCAATAATCTGTCCCTGGTCCTCAGCATAATAGACCGTCTGCCCGTTTCCCGTGACATCAAGTTTCACCAGGTCATTGTTCCTGAAATGTCCCACCATCAGCTTTCCCCTGATCTGGTTATATTTTATACTGTCTTCTTTTGAGATCAATAACGCGATGTCCCTCAGGTAGATTCGGTAGAGTTCCTCATTCCGGGTTGTCAGTTCAATTTTGGAAGCATTGATCTGGTTTTCGTCTGCCCAGATGATCGGCGAACCGTAGAGGTGAAAGATGCTGTCTTTTTCGATGTATGCCAGTGAATCGCACATCCCCTGTATGTCATTCCTGAATATCTTTACCTTGTAGTAGGCGAGAAGTATATTGTTATCTGACGCACTCGACGTGTCTGCAATTGACCTCAGTGTGTCTG
>CAKZNC010000058.1 GCA_937129385.1 uncultured Bacteroidota bacterium | reverse complement strand
GGCAACACTTCAGAAAGCCGCTGAAAAGGATTTGCTGGTGTATGATATCATGACCGAGCGGTTTGAGATCACCACGATCCTGCAAAAGAGGCTATCAGAAAGTAAGGAGGTCTTTGGCGGGCTGGTGGACGGCACCCATGAAGAACCAGCCATCACGAAGGAATCGGTACACCATTTCTTTAAATATGTGTCCGGAAAACCACTGCAACGTCCCGCATGGTTCTTTGATGTAAAGCAGGAGGGCGAGGCCATTGCCGATGTGGGTACACACCTGGTCGACCTGGTATTGTGGGAAGCCTTTCCCGGTGACGTACCCGATTTCGAAAATGATGTTGAGATACTGCAATCCATGAGATGGCCCACTTCTCTTGATATTGATCAATTTGGCAAGGTTACAGGGATGAATACTTACCCATCTTACCTTGCACCCTATGTAAGGAACGACACCCTCTATGCAGTTTCCAACAGCAGTGTGGATCTCCGAATACGGGGGAAGCATGCAAGGGTATCCGTTGAATGGGCATTCCAGGCCCCCGAAGGAGCCGGTGATACCCATTATTCTATCATGAGGGGACAGAAATGTGATTTGATCATCCGGCAGGGGAAGCACGAAAAATACAGGCCGGAATTGTACGTGAAGTCACATGCAAATTCCAACATTGGGTCGCTTTCCGATGCACTGGAAAATATATTGGAGGAAGATCTCCGGGAGCAATGGCCGGGGCTATCCCTGGAACACCAGGAAGCGGGGTTGTGGCGAATAATTATCCCGGACAAATACCGGGAGGGACATGAGGCACACTTTGCAAGGGTTACCGGTCAGTTCCTCGAATACCTCGAACAGGGGTATGTTCAGCAATGGGAGCTGGATCAGATGCTGACAAAATACCACATTACGACCATGGCTGTGGCGATGGCTGAGGACCGTTGACTACGAATCCGTAAAGTGGAAATTCATGTATTTGAACCCATGCTGCTTTCCCAATAACATGCCAATTATAACCGGTATATTAAAGAGGTTTATACTGAATATTTCTCCTGCTGCAGGGGTCAGGTCAGGATCATGTGGATCATCTGTCGGCCTCATTTTTTCTGGCTTAAATCTGTGGTTGATCCAGGGACCGGATGCGCCGAATATGTTCACCGAGGACCATATTGATTGGAACGGAATCTATCGGGAAGGGTTTTGTTTAAGAAAGTCGGTCCTATCATAAACACTTGTGCGCAAAGAATTTCCGGCACTACTTTAAAATCAATCTAAATAAAAAAATATTTAGCGTACATTCGACGCTTTCTTGATGATATTGTGAAATTTGAAACACAACATGTTGAAATTGAAGTGCAACTGAAATACAGTATGAATATGTTGAATCTTAATTAATTACAAGAGGCTTTTTAAAACGGGCGGGTTGACGTGCAGATTGCCTGTTGTTCATTTGTCCTGTTTCTCAGTGTTTTTAGAGGATGGCGAGGTTGCTTCGCCTGTTTTGCATTATAGCTTTTTTTACTATATTGGACGCTACAAAATGTTTTACTATTAACCAATTTATCAATTAAAAACTAAACTACTATGAGACTAAAATTACTATTAGTAAGTCTTTTGATGGCGGGGGGCGTCTTGTACGCCCAGGATTCCATCAAGTCGTTGGTTATTACCGAGGCCCGGTATGGCAGGCAATCTCAAAATTACATTGAGCTGACCAACATGGGAACCAAGGTATGTAACCTGAATGATTTCGAATTTGGAGCGGTGCATCCCTGGGATGCTCAATTTTTTGAAGGAGCATCTGACGACAGGAAGTTCAACATTGGCGGCTTCATTCAGGAGATGCAGGCTTTGGGTCATTTAATGGACCTGGATACATTGCTTGGACCTGGAGAAAGTATCTGGATGGCCCAGGTGGATGATTTTACCCGTATGATGCATAAAAAAGAGCCGGACAGGTATCCGGAAAAACTGAATCCCGATGAGCATTGGACTGCAGACATCCAGTTCCATAAGTCTGAGCCCCGTGGCGATTCAAGGGACAGTGTGACATCCTATTGGAATATGATCGACCTTTGGGGAGGTCGTGACTGCTGGTACATCGCACATTATCCTAATGAAACAGATACGATTATCGTGGACCAGATCGGTGGAGTCTTCGACGATGACAACACAAATTTTGACAGGGCATATGATGTTGCTGGTATTACCGATGCTTCGGCTACCCACTCTTTTGTCCGGAAATTTGCGATCAAGACCGGTAACGAGGACTTCGATGCAGGAAGAGGTAAGGACCTTGATGAGTCAGAATGGATCCCGCTACCTCCTGCAAATGAGTGGGCCGGCGGACTTGAGTACAGGAAAATGTTCTGGACTGTAGGTAATCACGGCAATTATACGCTGGATGAAACCACGCTGCAGTCGGATGTTCTTGACATCGATTATGCGAATGGAATCATTACTGTTCCCTGGGGAATTCACCAGAAGGACTCTGTGATGATGCAGATTGATTACACACCTGGTCTTGCATGGCACTACCAGCTGAACACAGACGTGGTTGGTGGAGACAACTGGGAACAGGGCTACCAGGATTCAGCATTTATTTCTGCAAGAACCGGTGATACACTCACCATCTTTGCTTGCGGTGATGTTGTTACCATTAAGAATTTCAGGATCGAATTGCTTCCTCCTACTGAGGATGCCAACTGGATCATTCCCAAGGCCAGGAAAGATTATGAGACTGGCATCTGGGGTGACTGGCACGGTCCGGTTTACGACGTGACATCAGGCCTTGCCATGGATACTATCCTGGATGTTCCATTTGCTGAGAGATCCGACTCAATCATGAAGTTTTTTGAGAAGGCTCCGAATGCATCCTGGGAATTTGTCTGGGTAGACGGCGTTGAAAGACCCGATGTGAAAGAGGGAGACATTCTGAGGGTAACTGCTGAGAATGGTGATGTAAAAGATTACTATATCGATGTGGATATTTTCAGGCCTTCACACAATGCACAACTGAGTGCCATTACATGGCCCGATGCTCCATCTATCCTGAGAACAACAGGACTTTATGGATGGCAGGGAGACACCATTCCCGGATTCGGTCCGCTTGCATATTCATATAAAATCACAATTCCATTTGATGTAACAGGTATACCGCACCTGGTCGCCAAGGCACAGCAATTGAATGCTGATGTTGAGGTCGACAGGGCAGTAAATCTTTATGGAACAATCAGTGACCAGACGACAACGTTCACAGTTTCAGCTGAAGATGATACGACGGTGAATGTGTACAGTGTCCAGATCCTGAAGGACCCACTGGATAAGCACGTTCAGCCCTGGGAGGCAGAACCGATCATTTCTGAATATGTATGGAGAGACCAGTGGTCCAACTACTATTGCGAAATATTTAACCCGGGAACAAAAGCCATTGATCTGAGCGATTATATGATCATGATGCAATGGACTGATGATCCATTTACCATGCTAACATGGGACAGCGCCGAAGATGAATGGGAAGCCGGCAGGTACGTGCATTATGTGCCAGGTTATAAATGGGTTGACTCTCTCACATGGGTGAGTGGTAAGATGCGTTTCCTTGAAAATGATTTCGAAAACGTGGATCCGATGTTGCAGCCCGGTCAGGCATTCGTGATTGGACATACCAATACCAGGGCACAGCTTTCGGCTTATGAAAGGCCATGGACAGTTGATATGCCTGGCGTGCTTGACATCGACCTCAAAGAGAACCCTTGGGGTGAGAAGATCGGTGGCAACTCTGCGATCGGTAACTGGGAAGGTGCGAATATGTACCTGATGAAGATCGTTGGTGACTCAATCCAGGACGGTTTAAAAGCTGCTACAGATCCTGACGACTTTGAAGTTGTGGAAGCATGGGGTATGCCAGGTGGTGGTAACTGGATCATCGATGGTGAAATTGCCAATGCGGGCAACCAGTGTGTGACCTTTATCAGGAAGCCCGAAATCTATGAACCCAACCCCGTAAATGGTGGTTCATTCGGTTTAACACCTGAAGAAAGCGAGTGGATGCGTTTTGATGAGCGATATGGTATTGCCGGGAACTTTGGATGGTCTGAACAGATCATGTACGTGACCGAGGATCTGAATGCTCACTTCCTGAACGATGTGACACACTACCGATCAACTATCTCTTCGCTGTTCTATAAGGTGAGTTTCGGATATGGAGACGAAGGTCCTGAGGAGGTGCGCGGACTTGTTGATGGTGTTACTGTTACTGAATTCCTTGCAAACATTATCAAGGCAGACGAAGGCCAGGCGCTTGTAGTTTATCATGAAGGCGCTGAAATTACTGCTGATAATGAAATTTTTAACGGTGATTCAGTAGTGGTTACTTCAGCCAACGGTGACAACCAGACAACTTATATGCTGGAAGTAACTGCAGACGGACTGAGTGATGATGCAGTTCTTACATCATCTGCCTATACCATTGACGTAACAGGAGAAACAGGAACAGTTTCAGATTTTGAATATGGAACACTCCTGAGAGATGTTGTTGATGGTGTTACATTGCCGGCAGGAGCCAATATGGATGTCATTGACGAAGAAGGCAGGTATGTGTCATTGCAAATGTTGAATTTCGACACCACGTATGTTGACGTGATGGCAAGCAGTGATATCTATTTCTTTGTAGTTGCCGAGGATGGTCAAACTACCATTACTTACCAGCTGATGCCGAATACGCAGCCTACGGATGCAATGGTGTTCTCTTCTGTATACGGAGTTGACCAGGAGATCCAGGTGATTTCTCTTGTACCGGGAGGAACCACTGTTCCCGTCTTTTATTCCAACCTTGTTGCTTCAACTGGCGCAACAATGCAGGTACAGAATAAAGTTGGACAGGACAGGGACCTGGGATATCTCTACCTGGATGATGAACTGGTTGTAACAGCTTCAGACGGAGCTACTACCAGGACTTACAAGCTTGCAATGCTTGAGAGGACAATCGACTACCTGGCTTATGTTACTTCAGGTGTTTACCTGGTGGACCAGGATCTGCTGACCATCGATGGTGAAACAGACATCAATGAAGCTACTCTTGTCAGCGATGTACTCGCTAACCTGGTACCTGCAGAAGGAGCAACCATGGTGATCGTCGATGCCGATATGACTGAGAAGGCAGGTACAGATGACATGGATGACGGTGATATGCTTGTTGTAACTGCCGGAAACGGTGTGATCACAACAACGTATACCATTGCTGTTGATCCTTCATCTGCCAATGATCTCAGGATGGAAGGTATCTCAGTATATCCGAATCCAAGTCATGGAATTGTAAATATTTCAGGTCTTGAGTCTGGAACCAGGGTACAAGTGTACAATGCTGTTGGCGCACGTGTTATCGAGAAGGTAACCTACAACAACCTTGAAACACTGTCACTGGAAGGCAGGGACAAGGGTATCTATATCATGATTCTCTCAGATGACGAAGGTGTAATTGGAAATTACAAACTCGTGATTGAATAGATAATTTAAATTGCCGCCATGCGGCCATTTATTCACTTTTTACCAGGGGTTTTCAGTCACTCAGGTGTATTGAAGACCCCTGGTTCTTTTATCTTCATTATGAAGAAATCATATTTATTTCTTTGTCTGTTCATTTTTTGCTTTTTCCAGGCAGTAAATGTTTCAGCTGACAGCAATATTAAGACATTCCAAAATGAGCCAGGGTTGGACCCTGCTCTTATTGCTGAAGCTGAAGCAGAGAATGGCGAGCTCACTGGCGTTACGGTACAAACTTCTTACCAGGGGTATTCTGGCTCCGGATATGTGGCCAACTTTGCAAATGAAAATGACCAGGTGACGGTTTCTTTTACAATTCCTGATACAGGATTGTACGAGATCATCGTCCGGTACGGCGGATTCTGGGGAGAGAAAACCCAGGACCTTTTTTTAAACGGCGAACATGCAAGTAGCGTTGTATTTCCGGCTTCGGCTGAGTTTACGACAGTAACGGGGGGCACCTATATGCTTAATCCCGGGGAGAACAGTCTTTCCATCAGGAAAAACTGGGGATATATGGCGGTGGATAAAATTGAAGTCTACACAGCTGCCTCACATCTGTTTGATATTGACAAAAATCTGGTGGATCCACTTGCAGAGGCGTCGGCCAGGAAGCTTTACGGGTTTCTGAAAACCCAGTTTGGCGAACGGATCATTACAGGGCAGACAAGAGCCTATTTCGACGAGCTGTCTGCCCTTGTTGGCAATACACCCATGCTGAAGGTGGGGGATATGTCGGCTTACACGGAAGGGTATCCATATCTTTGGAAGGATGGAGGCCATACCCTTGGGGCGACGGATGACGGTACGGTGGCAGACCTGATCAGCTGGCACAATTCAACGGCAGGGAAAGGCCTGGTATCGCTGCAGTGGCACTGGCATTCACCCACTGGGGGAGAAGCCGGGAATAATAATTTCTACACCGCCAATACAGATTTTGATGTACGCCAGGCGGTGATTCCCGGTACGGAGGAATATGAGTTGATCATCAGGGACATCGATGATATTGCAATGCAGCTGAAACGATTTGAAGATGCAGGGGTGCCGGTATTGTGGAGGCCACTGCATGAAGCTGGTGGTGGATGGTTCTGGTGGGGGGCACATGGACCGGAACCCTGTCTTGAACTTTTTAATATCATTTTTGAAAGACTGGTGGTCCAGCACGAGCTACATAACCTTATCTGGGTATGGTCCACTCCGGAAGCAGACTGGTATCCCGGGAATCAGCGTATTGATATTGTTGGGTATGATTCCTACCCGGGCACCTATAATTACGGTGCTCAGAAATACTGGTTTGACAGGTTGTATGAGCTGACCGGAGGCAAGAAACTGATTGCCATGACTGAGAACGGGCCGGTTCCGGATCCTGATGAATGTTTCAGGATGGAAGCCCCATGGTTGTTTTTCATGTCATGGAATGACCTTGTAACTGCACAGAATGAGGATGATCACCTGGTCTCTGTTTTCAGTCATCCATCTGTGATTACCCTGGAATCGGACAATCTTCTCTGGAGAAGTGCACTATACCCCGACACCTGGTATCCCGGGTTCAGGGACGCTGAAGGCAGGTACTTTCATGACTTTTCCTATGCAGGTTATCACCAGGGGGAAGCGCCCATCCCTGAACGATCAGAAAAAATTATCAATGTTACACAATCACCCTATTTTGTTGACAATACCGGGACTGATGATGTTACAACCAAACTCCAGCAGGCCCTGGATGATGCAGGACAGGCTGGCGGTGGGGTGGTATATCTTCCGGGAGGAATATACCGCATCAGGGAGAGCAGTTCCACCGCAGGAGCAAATGCAGCATTGCATATGAAATACGACAGCGTGGTGCTCAGAGGAGATGGTCCGGATCAAACATATATTTTCCATGACCAGGATGAGTTAAGGCAAAAAGACATCATCCACATCCGAAAGGAATGGTCGAACTGGGACAGCGGTAGCGGATCAACAGATATTGCCCAGGATTTGCCAGGCCCCACCCGGGTCATACCTGTAAAGAGTGTTGCTGGTTTTTCTATTGGTGATCTCGTTGTCCTGCGGACGGACATGACCGCTGAATTTGCAGCGGAGCATCTCATGGAGGGGATTTGGGATGGTACATGGCTGGATGGGGTGATGTTCCTGAGAAAGATAGATTCCATTGATGCGGAGAATGATTACCTGGTGATCGATATTCCAACAAGGTATTATATGAAGACCCGGGACAATGCGAGAGTTTACCATGCAGGCGGACACATCAGGGAGTGTGGAATTGAGGGCCTCTCTTTTGGAAACCTCGAAAATTCGAAGAGCGGATGGGATGAGAGTGACTACGCTGTACCTGGAACGGGGGCTTACGATGCTCATTATTCCCATGTGATGCAGTTCAAATATGCCCTGGATTGCTGGGTAAGGAATGTCAGTACCTATCAACCACCAGTGAACACACAGGATGTACAGGTACTTTCAAATTGCCTGTTGATGCAGATGAGTAGCAATATCACGGTGGACTCCTGTTTTTTTCAGAAACCGCAATATGAAGGAGGAGGAGGGAATGGTTACATGTATACGCTTAGCGGAAATGATTGCCTGGTAAAAAACAGCTGGGCCAACCATAGCAGGCACAATTATGATTTCAAATCACCCTTCAGCAGTGGAAATGTGATCCTGAATTGCAGGGGTGAGAATTCAAAATATTCCAGCGATTTCCACATGTACCTGAGTATGGCCAATCTGATCGATGGATTTATTGTTGATGGGGACTATCTTGAATGTGCATTCAGACCCTATGGCGGATCGGTCATACATGGGTACCCATCCACGCAATCGGTATTTTACAATACCAGGGGGGAGAATTACCATTCTACAAAAGATTATATTGTAGACTCCAGGCAATTTGACTGGGGGATTGTTACGGGTACTTCAGGGCCTGCCGATGGAGTGAAGACAACCCCTGTTTCAGGAACTCAGAATGGCTATGCGTACGATACATCTCCGGAAGACCTGGTGGAAGGAGAGGGGCTTGGCGAATATCTCAGGCCAGTGTCTCTTTACCAGGACCAGTTATCCCGAAGGCAATCTGGATACAGGCCATCAATTCGCTATTACAGTGTTGCCCTGGAGATCAAAGACAGCTATACAGGAGAACCTATCGAAGGAGCAGAGGTCATTTTAAACGATTCCACTATGATTTCAGGAGACAGTGGGATGGTTCATTTTACCCATATGCCGGAGTTTCTAACCTACAGTGCATCTTCAACGGGGTACGTTCCATCCGGTGAACAAACAGCAGTGATTCAAACGGATACAATCTTCAGGATCTCGCTGGCTCCGGTACTTCATAAAGTGACTCTAAAATTGCTTGATTCCATTACCCATGAACCATTCTGGGGTGTGAATGTAACGGTAAATAATGAGAAGAGGGTGACCGACGAGGATGGGTTTGTCTATTTCAATCTTCCTTCAGGTTCCTATGCGTACCTGATCGATAAAGTTTCATATCACAACCGGTCAGGAACGCTCGTGATCTCCAGTGACGAGACATTCAAATTTTACCTGGTCAGGTCAGAAGCCTATATAAAATTCCGTTTGAGAAAGGAAGGAGCACCGGTAAACAAAGCTTACGTGACTGTGGGTTTGGATTCCATTGAGACGAATAACCTTGGAATTGCACTTTTTGAGGGGTTGGAGGTGAATGATCAATATACGTATGCGGTAAGGAAGGCCACGTATGAATCTCTGTCAGGAAACCTGTTCCTGGTTACCGATACTACCATCAACCTGGAGATGACAAAGATCGATACAACTACAAATCAATTGGGAGACTCTTATGACAGGTCAGACCTTCAGATCTGGCCGGTTCCTGCTTTGAATTCAGTTTATATCAATGTTCAGGGCTTTTATGCAGGAGGAACACTCAGCATCGTTGATATGCATGGCAGGATGATAAGGAGATTGACCATCACCGGGGCGGAAACTGAACTGGATATCCAGGACCTGGTCCCGGGCATCTATTCGATTCTGATCCATCGTGATCACCATTTTGATCAACATTTTTTTATTAAAAAATAGTCTGCCGGGTTGATTGATTTTGTAAATTTCAACCAAACAGCCAGAAACATGAATAAAATTGTTGTACCTCTTTTGATGGCAGTAATGCTGCTGCTGATTTCATGCAGAAAAGATGAGTCCACAGACCTTTCTGTAAATAGCATCATCCCCGGTCCGTTAAAGGTAGTGCCCTACGGCGGGGCTTTTGTGATTAATTCCCATACGCGTATCATCCCCGGGGAGGGCGGCCAGGAGCTTACCCGTCTTGCCGGTCAGCTTGCCTCATTGATCGGTTCAGTATCAGGTATTGATGCAGAAATCAAAGCCAACCCCGGGCTTTTGAAAAGAAACATGATCTGTTTTTCACTTACGGAAGAGGTGCAGCATGATGAGGGGTATGTGATGGAAATCGATAAGAGGCAATTGTCTCTAGAAGCATCCACAACAGAAGGGTTATTCAGGGGGATCCAGACTTTGGCCCAGTTGCTGACGCTGGAGGGATCAGATGTACAAATCCGCAGGGAAGAGAAAATCCTCCTGCCAACAGGTATTATTGAAGACAGGCCGGAATATCCTTACAGGGGGACCATGTTGGATGTTTCCCGCCATTTTTTCCCGGTGGATGTGGTGAAGCAACATATTGACCATATATCCCTTTACAAGATCAATCATCTTCATCTTCACCTGTCTGATGACCAGGGTTGGCGAATTGAAATAAAGTCATGGCCCAGGCTGACACAAATTGGAGGAAGTACGGAAGTCGGAGGTGGGGAAGGTGGCTATTATACCCAGGATGAATACGCAGAGCTTGTTGCCTATGCGGCTGAAAAGTATATTACGATTGTCCCGGAGATCGATATGCCTGGTCACACCAACGCCGCCCTTGCTTCCTATGCTGAGTTGAACTGCAATGACAGGGTTACTGAATTATATACCGGTACGCGGGTCGGCTTCAGCACGTTATGCACAGAAAAGGAGATCACATATCAATTCATTGAAGACGTGGTTGGCGAGATCTGCAGTCTTACCCCGGGGCCCTATTTTCATATTGGAGGTGATGAATCCCATGTAACTCCACAAGATGAATATGTTGATTTCATCAACAGGGTAAAAAAGATTGTTAGAGGCCATGGCAAGCAGGTGATGGGTTGGGATGAAATATCCCATGCATCTCTTGAGCATGGTGATATCGCACAGTATTGGGCATCTGAGGATAATGCAAAGCGGGCTTTGGACAAAGGTGCAAAAATTCTGCTGTCCCCAGCAAAGCATTGCTATCTTGATATGAAGTATGATTCCTCCACGCATCTTGGGCTCAACTGGGCAGCTTTTATTGAAGTTGATGATGCCTATCAATGGAAGCCCGAATCCCTGGTGGAAGGATTGGACAGGAGCCATATACTGGGCGTAGAATCGCCGCTTTGGGCTGAAACCATTGAAAGTCTTGAAGATATTGAGTATCTTGCTTTTCCACGATTGATCGGACATGCAGAGATCGGATGGTGCAACGGAGATTCCCTTCACTGGAATGATTACAGAAGACGTCTTTTTAATCACGGGAAATTGCTGGATCACCTGGGCATAAATTACTACAGGTCGGCGCTAGTATGGTGATGGCTAGGCGCATGTGATTTTCTTCCGGATAAGATTTGACGATACAATATTCACAGCAGCAATGTTACATTTTACAGGGGCATTGCGTAAAAATAGAGTAAATGAAAACAGTATACCGGTTGATGTTGACGCTGATCATTGTCCTCCTCGCAGGGTGCATTGATCTGAAAACTGATTATGGCATTTTTGAAGATCAGTTGGACATCGGTGATTGTAAGATTGAAGGGGATCTTACATATGACATCGTCAGGGATGATTATGTCATCGAAGGTTCCGGGGAGAACATCTGGTTTGGAAGTGATGCTTTTCATTACGGATGCTTTCGTGCGGAAGGTGACATTATTGTACGTTCAAGGATTGAATTCATTGGGGATGGAAAACATCCTCACAGGAAAACAGGTTGGATGTTCAGGAATGAACTGGACAGTAGTTCGGTCCATGTAAGTGCAACCATTCACGGTGACGGACTCACCGGTATTCAATATCGCCTGGCCGATGGAGGAGAAATGTCAGAGGTAAAGTCTGCTGCCGTCGGCCCTGTATTTGTTCAGTTTAGCAGGCAAGGGGATCTAATTGAGTTGATTACAGCATCGGACAGGGGTATTATTGATACAGTGCGTTTTCAAACAGAAAATCTTGCGCAGGATTATTATACAGGTATTTTTATCTGTTCGCACGATAATGGTTTAGAGGAATCAGCCATTTTCTCGAATGTACAAATTGGAATTCCAGGTGAGGATGAACTGGAAGGATTTACGCAGTATGTTTCAAAAAATGCAAAACCAACTGGTATGGGAATGAATGGAAAGGACAACCTGATCGCATGGTGTATTGTACCATTTGATGCAAACGACCGTACACCGGAAGAGCGGGCAGCGATGCTTAAGGAGTTAAATATCAGTAAATATGCATACGATTACAGGGACAGGCACATCCCTGAGTTTGAAAAAGAGATCAGCATCATGGAGCAGGAAGGTATCGATATCAGTGCTGTATGGTTATGGATCCAGGATCAGGAGGATCAGCTGCTGGATCCGTCGAGTGAAGCCGTGGTTCAGACGGTCGAAGCCTCGGAACTAAATACGGAATTCTGGATCAGTTTCCCGGGGGATTTTTTTGCCGGACTTAGTGATGAGCAGAAATTTGATAAAGCGGTAAATACAATTGCTGCGTTGAATGAACGTGTTGAAAAATCTGGTTGTACCATTGCGTTGTATAACCATGGTGACTGGTTTGGCGATCCATTGAACCAGGTCAGGATCATCAGGGAAATCGGTTCAGGCAACATCGGTATTGTGTATAATTTTCATCATGCCCATCAGGACATTGACAGGTTTCCTGAACTGTTTCCAAAGATGCAACCTTATCTTACGGCTGTCAACCTGAATGGAATGAAAAAGGAGGGTCCGAAAATTATTACCCTTGGTGAGGGAGAGATTGAACTGGAAATGCTCAGGGTAATGCAAAAAAACGGATATCAAGGGCCATTAGGAATCATTGGTCATACTGAAGGAGAGGACATTAAACAAGTCCTTCAGAGAAACCTGGAGGGTCTTGATCGGTTGATGGATTCATTACAATGATATGAATGAGGGGTGAATTTCGAAGGAAGAATGTCGAAGTGGAAGAAAGAAGAGATAGAAAATGAATTATATTGTATGATATAAATTAAGTAAAAACCGGTCAACCATATTTAGGGAAGGTCATGGAAGGAGGAAGGAATTAGATTGTTGAAGTGGGATTGCAGGAGGTATGTCGAGCTGTTTGAATAGTCAAAAGAGAGGGAGGGAATCATTCTGTTCAGAAGAAAATAAAAGAGGCCTGCCAGGTATGCACCGACAGGCCTCTTTTCAATATGATGGGTTTGTTTATTCTGCCTGGAAATAGTTGATGTACCAGTTGCTTTCGTCCATGAGTAGTGTTTCGATCTCTTCCCGTTTCCCGGAGGGGTATTTTGCTGCAACTGTTTTTGCAAGGAATGAAGGGTCGTTCCTGCGCCTGGCCACTCTCATGAGATCATAAAAACGTTCACCTTCAAATGCCAGTTCCCTGGCACGTTCATCGAGAATACTTTTTTCAAAGTCCTGTTTTTGTCTCTGAATTTTTCCAGAATAATCCAGGTAACCGATGATTTTATTGGTAAAGGGATCATGAATATATTTTATGGTGGTAATGTCAATTTTTGAATATCCATTTGCCAGTCCGACACGTCCCCGGACACCAATTTCCTTCCGGCTTGAACTGGTGTTGTAATTGCTGCCGTCATTCAGGTAACCCACGGCCTGTTTTGTATTGGTGGCAAGCTGGCCATTATCCCTCCAGTAAACTATATAGGTATAGATTTCTGCCAGGTACAGGTGGATTCCGGCTGCCCGGTAAATTGAGTAGTTGGCATCCTGGTCGTAAATATCCTTTTCGATGGAATATTTATATACGATTGTATCCATATTTTCCATCAAGGCTCTTGAATTTCGTACATCGCCATCAGCTCGCAGTGAAAACATCCTGATGTAGTCCTGATCGTCCATGACCACCCCGTTGTTAACATAGAGATACGAAGATCCAAAACCCCTCCAAAAATCCGTTGGCACCCCCAGGCGATCCATTACGGTTTTATTTGGATTACTGGTGTTGATATCGATTGCTGATCCACGCCAAACAGTTTCCCAGTTAAAAATTGCCGGATAGCTGGGCTTCAGCATATATTTGTGTGGACCAAACGGTTCAAAAAATTCCTGGAACCTGTTCTGTTGGAAATTTTCCTTGTTGAACCAGATTGTATAGATGTGCTCCCGGTTATCAATGTCCTGGAAAATCTCTCGCCACTTATCGTAGCCAAAGGCGTTGTCGATGTGATAGCGATAGCTCTCACTTGTATTTTCTGTAATCAATTCGAAATGTTCCCTGGCGGCTGCAAGATTTCCCCTGGTAAGGTACATATGCCCCATGAGTGCATGCATCGAAAACGCTCCCCATACCGTAATCTCCCAGGATTCATCATTGTTTTCGATGAAATGATTGACGCCAACGGCTTTGATTTTATTTTCAAGTTCATCTGTGAAGTGATCGATGATCAAATCTGTATCTAAATACTGTTTTTCCAGGACGGTATCCCTGGAAGTAGTATCGTTGTGATATCCATCCCGGTCAAAAATGATGTGGACGCTGTCTGTATAAGTGTCAGGTGAATTGAGGAATGTCTCCACCTCTTCCATTCCAGTGATTCGTTCAGGGATAAATGGGACTCTGCCATAGATTCTTACTGCATTGAAATAGGTCCATGCGCGCATACAAAGGGCTTCACCATAAAGCCGGTCGTAATTGTTTGGAGCGAGGGAGTGATCAAGCACCTCCGGGTGCTCATCTTCCAGTACACTGATAAGATTATTGCACGAGGTGATCAGCTTGAAGAATTTTGTGGGGGATGCATATTTGTTCTCCCGGGAAACATTGAAATTATAGATCTCCACCATATCTGCATCCGCATTATCGGTGATGGTCAGCAGATCTCCCCTCAGTTCCCCCAGGATCATTAATTGCTCAACAAGATCCTGCTGGAGCCCGTACAGTCCCATTTCAATTGCCCTGTATTCATACCAATCATCGAATAGTTTATCTTCGGTAATCTTGAGTTCCTGATCCGGGTTCAGGAATTCTTCACAGGATACGCACCCAAGCAGGATTGCGATCGTCACACTAAAAATTATACCTGACTTTTTCATATATCTGAATATTTTCCTGTAATCATTTGGCTATAATCCGAGTCTCAGTCCGATGATGAATTGTCGGGATATGGGTGTAAGTCCATAATCTATTCCCTGGTGGATCTGTGAATTTGAAAATGCAAATTCCGGATCATACCCAAGGTATTTTGAGAAAGTCAGCAAATTGTTTGCCGACACATAAAATTGTGCATTCCTGAAGACCAGCCATTTGTCTGGTATTGTATAACTCAGGCTGGCATGCTTGATTCTGAGGTAGGAGCCGTCTTCGATCCACCTGGAAGAGAAAGCGGAATTTCCGATGGGGTCATCGTACAATGCCCTGGGAACATTGGTTTCATGTCCATCATATTGCCAGCGGGTCAATACAGCGGCACTCTGGTTATCCAGATCGCTCATTTTTTCATTCTGGTACCTGATGTAATTGAATATTTCATTGCCATATACGAATTGCAATGCGATGCTGAGCGAAAAGCGACCATAAGTAAAAGTGTTGATCATGCCTCCGAAATACTCAGGCAAAGAGGAACCGATTACCGTTTTGTCATAATCATTGATTATTCCGTCGGGTGCGCCATCGGGACCCGGACCAGATATATCTTCATAAATCGCATCACCGGCCTTGTAGGGAATCAGCTTTTCATTTACAAGTCCGGCATTGTCTGCATCTACCTGCGTCGCGTAGACTCCAAGGTATCGATAGCCGAAGAAACTGTTTGCAGTTTCACCAACCATATTGACGCGTTCTCCGCCGGGAATTTCATAGGCCATTTTATCGCCCCTGATCTCCAGTACTTCGTTGCTGATCGAACTTGCATACACGTTGAGGTCCCAGTTGAAGTTCCCACGGTCAACGATCCTGTAAAATGAACTTAACTCCCAACCGGAATTCATCATGCGTCCATTGTTCTCAATCCGTTGGTCATAACCAAGGTAGGACTCAATCGGACTGAAGATGATCATGTCATCTGTAACAGATCTGAAAATATCAAAGCGCATGGTGAATTTGCTCCCCAAAAGCGAAAGGTCTACCCCTGCATTTGTTTGCGTAACAGTTTCATAGGTAAGCTCAGTATTCGGCACAGTGGCAGGATAAAGCCCAACGGTCTCCCTGATCTTGACAGATTGATAATAATCTGTTGCATTGGACTCTCCAATATCATCATTTCCTGATTTACCATAAGAAACCCGTAGTTTCAGGTCTTCGAGCCAACCAAAATCAGTAAGGAAGGATTCATTTGATATTCTCCATGCCAGTCCGCCAGCATAAAACAATCCAAATGGAACAGAACTGACCATAATGGTATTGGCGGCATCGTCTCCAATCCTGGAGGATCCGTCAAATGATACACTGGCTGAAGCAATGTAGCGGTCCCTGTATGCATAGGTAGCATGTTCATAAAATGAGAGCCAGTTCCAGGTTCGGTTTTCTCCCCCGATTTCTCTGAGTGCGTTTTGCCCATCCTGTATCATCCTGTACTCATCATTTTCATGCGCGTTTTTACCAAGTCCCCAGTCATATTGGAAATTATTGGTATATACATGGACGCCGGTATTGGAAGTAATGCTGTGGTTGTTCCCGATCTGCCTGGTATAATTCAGGTAGGTGTTGTTATAGAAGCTGTTCAGGCTGTTATTTGATAGTTTTGCAACATTGTAGGCTTCATTGTTAAAGTATAACTCCATTCCCTTATTGGGCATATAGATGCCTTCTTTCAGGACATTGTAGTTGAACCTGAAATTACTCTTGACAAACATGTCATTATTGATGGTACCTGTAAGCCCAAGCCTGGCATTAAAATTCACATTTGAATTGGTTGCGCGGTAATTTTCAATTGTAGCCAGCGGGTTACTTACCTCCAGTTCATCGACATTGGCGATGAGCAGAAGGGGTCTGCCTTCGAGATCATACTGATACGGATGAAGCATGGGAGATTTTGACAGGCTGGTCATGATAGGACTTGTCTCCCCCACGGTACCTGCTGCCTTCAGCTGGGATGAACTATTGTTCAGGGATACACCCGCATCCATTTTCAGCCATGTGAAAATGTTCAGCATGCTGACGAACCTCAGGTTATATCCCTGGTAACCGGAATTGCGTATAATACCCTTGGAATCAGTATAACCAAAGGAAAGGCCGTATCGGGCAATTTCATCTCCTCCCTTTACCTTGATATTGAAATTGGTCATAAGTGCTTCATCGAAGACCAGGTTTTGCCAATTGGTGTTGTGCTGGTATTCCACATACCTGTCATCTTCAGGTTCAAGGAAAAGGTTTGGATATTCTTCAACGATCTCCTCTTCAAGCAGTATGGATGAAAATAACAGCTCGCTGATCAATGTCCTGTGCTGACCTGCATTCAACTGGGGGATCTGTCTTTGGGGTTGCA
>CAKZNC010000057.1 GCA_937129385.1 uncultured Bacteroidota bacterium | reverse complement strand
AATACATCAAGGTGGGTATCGAAGACTGGCAGGAACCTTTCGAGGCCATTGGGTTCAAAAATGCCATCGTGGCCAGGGAGTATCCAAAAGATGACCCCACTTTTCATCCTGAAGATATCCGCTATTCCTGTGTAAGATATATCAGTCTGCCCAAAGCCAACTCCATGGGCCCCCGATGGGTGGATCCACGTAGCGGCGAGGTGATCGGCGGTGATGTGCTCTGGTGGCACAACGTTGTGGAACTGCTGCGTGACTGGCGGTTTGTTCAGACTGCAGCAGCAGACCCCGACGCAAGGAAGCGAAATCCTGATATTGATGTACTGGGACCGATGATACGGTATGTGGCGGCGCACGAGCTGGGACATGTGCTCGGACTCAAACACAACATGCGGGCCTCTTATGCCTACCCCACTGATTCACTTAGGTCGCCCACCTTCACTGCAAAGCATGGCACCACGCCATCCATCATGGATTATGCCCGATTCAATTATATTGCCCAACCGGGCGACGGTGTGGAAAATTATCTTCCCCCGCACATGGGACCCTACGATTATTATGCCATCAGGTGGGGGTACAAACCGATCCAGGGAGTAACCAGGCCTGAAGATGAATATGCAACACTGAACCAGTGGGTTTTGGAGAAGGCTGACGACCCAATTTACCGCTACGGTGATCAGCAGCTGGGCGCTCCGAACCTGGACCCCTCCTCACAGAACGAAGCGCTGGGTGATGATGCAATCCTGGCCAGCACTTACGGGGTGAACAACCTGAAAGTGATCATGGACCACATTACAGAGTGGACGGTATTTCCAAACGAGGATTTCTCCTACATGGAACACATGTTGAAGGAGGTCAATGATCAATACCAACGGTATACCGGTCATGTCGTCTCTTACATTGGAGGGGTCTACATTTACAAACTGGTGGCTGGGGAAGATCGCCGCTATTACACACCTGTATCGGCGCAAAAGCAAAAGGCGGCCCTGGACTGGCTTTTCGATGAACTGGCTATACAGCACGAATGGTTGCTGAACAGTGAGGTTGAAAAGCGGATTGGCTCAAAAAAACTCGATCTCATGAAGTCCCAGGCGGAGCAGCTGGATAAAATGATGAACGGAGCCATACTGCAGCGCCTCTTCATGTACCATTCAGCATACACCTGCCAGGAATACCTTGACGACATGTACAGGCACATTTGGAAAAAGACCGTGGCGAAGGAATCGCTGAATGAATTTGAAAGGAACCTGCAGGCGACTTATGTGCGGAATCTGCTGAGTATGGCTGGTGGAATCACAACCACCGGAGATGGCGGAAAGAATGCCCTTTCTTCGATCTCCGCCCCGAATGGCTCCAAAACACCTTCAGCGACCAATATTGTGGATCCGCTGATATCTGCTAAGATCAGGGAGACCTATACCTTGCTGGGCAAGCGGTTGAAGCAGAAAGACCCGGTCATGGAGGCCCATTACAGGTATCTCAGGGCCCTGATCGATAACGGTGAAGAGGATTAAGCCTGACCGCTGTTCCGGTTTTGTGAAACATATTGTGACGGTGTCATCCCGGTATGGGCTTTGAAGGCCCGGAGCAGGGATGATTTCGAGGTAAAGCCGCAATCCGCAGCCAGGGACATGATCTTGTATTTGGCATTCTGCGGATCATCCAGTAACTTTTTGAGCTGTTCAACGCGGTAAGAATTGATATAGTCATTGTAGCTGCTTTTACCAGCCATATTGATGGCATTGCTTACATTGGCCGGAAGTTCATCCAGGACTTCAGCCAGGTCTTTCAGGGTGAGATGGCCCCTTGCAAACAACTGCTCCTCCTGCATTTGATGCTCAATTCTGCTGAACAGGGAATGCCTGTTTTCCCGGATCTTTTCCTGTTGACAGTTCTCAGGCTCAAAACTTTCACTGAGGTTGACAAACCTTTTCCGTGAAGGTGAGACGAAAATGTAGGTGTAGCTGTTGCCCAGGTAGAGGAAGATAAAAATGAAGAGCGTGGCGAGGATATTCCCCAGCAACATGCGTTCCCAGAAGAGGCTGGGAAGGAAGATTCGACCTACCTGGATCAGTAGGATACCACAATACAGAAAGAACACCCCCATGGTGATCTGTTTCACCCAATTGAGACGCATCTGTTCCCGTATGGTACGGGCATCGCTCCCATATTGTTGTACCGTTCGCCACGTGGCCCAGATATACCCACCAAGGACGAGATATTTGTAGACATAGGCAGCTTGCACAAACCCATTTTCATCATCGGCAAAACAGGCCCCCTCAGTGTAGCATTCCAGTGCCCCGAAGACATAGTTGAGCACCAGTTTTGCTGCCATAAGCAGGAGAACAGGGGCCAGGTGCAGGAGATGCTTCCGCTGCAATGTAAATCCAGGATCGGTGAATGCACGCACATACAGGAACAGCAGTGCCCCATGTGCGATGTGTGAGTCACAGATAAGAGTCATGAACACCGGAAACTTCCCGGAAACCGATCTTACATGCAGAAGGAAGGAAACAACCGTCACCAGGAGCAAAAGGATCCAGGCGGAGAAGAGTCGCTCCGAGAGGGGCTTGTTTCTCTTTGTCAGCACAGAAAAAGAGAAAAAGACCAGCAATCCGATGCAGATGATATACAGTGTCTCCATGCGGCTCAAAAATATGAATTATATCGACTCATTCTATATTAAACTAGTGATGGCAAACGACAGGGAGGATTATTTAAATTTACTTCGCCAGATTTTATTCCCTGTTGCGTCATATTTTAAAACCAACACAATCGATTGTAACTATGAAAACCGCAATTAAACTTTTTGCATTTGTTTTGCTGATTGCTACAGCAAGCTGTTCAGGAAAAAAGAACTCCGATGTTGTCTATGATTACAAGGAAAAGAAGTATGAACTCAGCGACGAACTGAAAGCACAGATTGGAGACTGGGCAGAAGAGGGTATGGATTGTTACGGGATCCTTGCATTGGTCGATAAGAATGGCGTGATCCAGGAAGGATCGGTCATCCAGGCACGGATTCTCCGTTTCAATGGCGACAGCGTGAAAATGAGGTCGTTGGAAACCCGAAACCTGAAAGAGGTGGAAGGCTGTGACAAAATGGGAATTTCAAGGGGTGATACCTGGTGGGAGACAGCAGGAGATATCTACCAAACTGAAGAGGAGGCACAGACCAAGCTGGATGAAGCCCTGACAAGGGTGGCCATCTAGCCCCCCCAACATATTGCCCATTATCCGAGCGGAATGCACATGCATGACCACGAAATCATAAGTAGGATATTAAAGAATGAACCGTCAGGTTATGACAGTTTGATAAGGAAATACCAGGAACTGGTGTATGCCACCTGCTTCAAGATGCTCAGGATACGTGCAGATGCGGAGGACCTCTCCCAGGAGGTGTTTATGGAGGTATTGCGCTCCATTGTACACCTTAGGAATACCGATGATATGTCGGGGTGGATTTACCGGATCTCCTATACCAAGTGCATCAGCTTCATGCGAAAAAAGAACCCGGCCAAAGCTGCTGCGGGGGATACTTCTGAGCAGATGAGTCGGGCCATGGAGCAATCGGGAGACGACCGGCAAAAAGTAACCCCGCAAGACAAGCTTGAACAGAAAGAGGCTGCGGCCTGCCTGTTTGAAAAGATCGATAAGCTGCCTGTAAAACAGAAACGTGCATTCCTGATGCACAAATTTGAAGGATTCTCTCACAAGGAGATTTGCGAGGAACTGGAGCTCTCCCAGGCCTCTGTGGAATCTCTTATTTACAGGGCGAAAGTATCCCTGAGAAAATCACTTGTGAATTTTTTTGAAAACTACTGACTATGGAAAAGGCGAAAAGACAAAGGATCATGAGATGGCTGAACATCTTCCTGCTGATCATCAATGTATCTGCAGTCGCAACCATCATGCTGATGAGCGCAACTGACCCTGAGCTGGACGGATCAGCACAGTTCTCATCCGATGAATTTCTGCGGGAACAGCTGAATCTTACCGATGAACAATACCGGGAGATCTCTGAAATGGATGCCAAGATTTTCCGGATTTACCAGAACATTATCGACATGCAGTGCGAAGCGCAGTTTAAATTGCTGGGAGAGCTTTCAAAGGATCAACCCGACCGGAAGTACATGGATTCTCTCGTGGTGAATATTGGCCGACTGCAATCGGGGCTTAAACGGCAAACCATCAAACATTTCACCAATATCCGTTCGGTGGTGGATGATGAACAGGAGATGCTGCTTGACCAGCTACTGATTGATATGATGCAGATGAACAAGCAGTGCCAGTTCTGCAACAAGACCGATTGTGACCGGAGAAATCAGCTGTCAAAGGAGCGAAAATAATTTGAAACTGTTGCGCCAGATTTTTTAACAAGGTGCGTCTTTAGTTTTACAAACCAAACAACCATTTCGATTAAGCACTAAACAATGAATTGCAATAAAACAAGACAGGCCATTATCAGTGGGCAGATGACCAAGAAAGTGTCTGGGCATCTCGTCAGCTGCACCTCGTGCAGGGAAATGCACGAGAAGGTCAATAAGACCATGGCCCTGCTTGACGAGGAGGTCAGTGTTCCGGAAACACTCGCACCATCAATCCTGTCAAAAATAGAAAAATCAGCCCCGCGGCCTGTGAAAAAGCTCAACCTGCTCACCTATATCCAGGTGGCAGCCGCTGTTTGTTTCGGCATCTTTATCGGTCACCAGTTCGGCCGCTATGCTGGTCCGGTAAACAGGACCGCCAAAACGGACGCTGTAACGCAATATTTCAAGGCACATCATCTCAACCTGGATCATTCCGATTTCAGGTCACCCTCATTTATCAACCCCAACAGACATGACTAAAAAGAAATCCCGTAAAAACAAGATCACCAACTGGCCCAGGGTCATCATACAGTGGTCTGTCATCGCATTTATACTTTTCCTTGGCGCCAGGCAAATTTTCAATGACAGCTATGTCGCCGATTTTGAAGCATACTGTCCGTTCGGTGGCCTCCAGGCCATCGGAAGTTTTTTCCTCAGCGGGAGCCTGGCCTGTACAATGACCAGCATACAGATGGTGATGGGTGCCTTGTTGCTGATCGGGGTGATCCTCGTGAGCAAGCTCTTCTGTGCATATGTATGTCCCATTGGAACATTGAGTGAATTCCTGGGTAAGCCTGGTGAGCGGTTCCGGATCAGGATCACCATTAAGGGTCTGGCC